>JAKLEK010000299.1 GCA_022703115.1 Elusimicrobiota bacterium | reverse complement strand
CTGCTGCTGCTGGAGCTGCTGCTTTCTTTCTTCAACCCGCTCGGCCTGCGGGTGAAGGGCGGCCGGATCATACTTTTCCCGTACAAGAAGTACGTAATTGAGAATACCTGGATAAAGAAGCTGGAGCCGCGCATCGTCCGCACCAACAACTCGCTCGGCTTCCGCGGCGCCGAGCCTCCGGCCGATTTCTCCGGCTCGCTGACGATGATCGGCGTGGGCAGCAGCACCACCGAATCCTTCTACTTGTCCGACGGCCTTACCTGGCCGGAGAAACTGGGCGGGGAACTGGGCCGTTCCTTCAGGAAAGTGTGGACGAACAACGCCGGGATGGACGGCCATACCACCTTCGGCCACCGGGCGCTGCTGGATGAATACATCTTCCGCCTGAAGCCGAAGGTAGTCATATTCCTGGTCGGCAGCAACGATATGGGCAAGGACGCCGCCACCCGCATGGACCGTCTGCTTACCGAGAACGGGCCGGACCGGCCGCTGTCGGCCCGGCTGTTCGTAGCCGCCGCTTCCAGAAGCGCCGTCGCCTCCCTGGCCAGGAACCTGTACCTGTCTTTCCGCGCAAGGAAGGCCGGCCTCGGCCACCGGGAAGTTGATTTTGCTTCTCTTAAGCCGGTCGCCGCCCCGCCCGGCCTGCTCGCCCGGGTGCTGGCCGATCACGGCGCGCATGTCCCCGCGTACCGGTCGCGGCTCGAGGCCCTGGCCCGCGACGCGAAGGCGGCCGGCATAGAGCCGGTCTTCGCCACCACTCCTCTGCCCTGCGGCTCCGGGAAGGACCCCTCCACCGGCGCGGACCTGGCCCTGCTGCCGCTGCCGGGAGGCTCGCCTTTCGTCAACTGCGGCGTCCAGTGGGCCGCGCTGGAACTCTACAACGACGCGACCAGGAAGGCCGCCGCCTCCACCGGCGCGGCGCTGGTGGACCTGGCCGTAAGGCTGCCTAAGGATACCAGGTACTTCTACGACTTCTCCCATTTCACCGCGGAGGGAACGGCCGAGGTGGCGCGTATCATGTATTCCGAGCTGTGCCCGAAGCTGGCCGCTGAATATCCGGAACTCTTCACCGGGAAATGCTTTTCGACTGAGAAGACCGGGGATGCCGGTCAGGTCCGGGCCGGCCGCGGAGGCTGGTCATGAGACGGACTGCGCTCCTTTCCGGCAACGCTGTGAAAGCCGCGTGCGCGGTCTGCGCTCTTGTCTGCGCGCTGGCCGCGCCGCCTTCGTCCGCTCAGTACTATGTGGACGCGGAGGGCGGAGCGGTGAGCGCGGCCCACAATACGGTGAGAATACCGCTGGACGGAGGGACCAGGTTCTCCCTGACGGACGAACTCGGTTCCGGGACCGCTCCTTACGCGCGGGTTCGCGTCGGCCGGCGCGCCGGCAGGAGCGATTTCTCGCTCCTGGCCGCTCCGCTCACCATGCGCTCGGAGGGGCTGTTGGACAGGCCGGTGAATTTCGACGGGACCGTTTTCCCCGCGGGGGCGCGAACGGAGGCCGTCTACCGTTTCGACTCCTACCGGTTCAGGTACCTGCGCGAATTCTACGCCAGCGGCGGGCTGCGCATGAAGTGGGGAGGCGCCCTGAAACTGCGCCACGCGGCCATAACCCTGAGGACCCCGGGAGCGGAGGCGGTATCCAGGAACACCGGCTTCGTGCCGCTCGCCGCTTTTTCCGCGGAATACTCCGCGGCGCCGGGCTGGCTGCTCCTCTTCGACGCCGAGGCTCTGGCATCGGTCCAGGGCCGGGCCGAGGACGTTATGCTTGCCTTCGCGCGCGACGCCGGAAAAGGCCTGAGACTCCGGGCCGGCTACCGTTTCCTGGAGGGCGGCTCCGGCGCCGGGACCGTTTATACATTCGCCTTGCTCAATTACCTCCTGGCCGGCGCCGAATGGCGGTTCTGAACGGCGCGGCTCCTCTGAAGTGGTAAAATAACCGTCTATGGGCCCGGAACATACTGAGACCGAGGCGGGTAAGGCCGGCGGCCGGCCGCGCGGCGCGATCGAACGCCTTATATTAGGCGCGCTCCTGGTCGCGGTAACCCTCCTGGCCTATGTCCCGGCCATACGCCACGGCGGATTCATCTGGGACGACGCTCAGAACATAACCGGTAATCCTGTCCTGCTTTCTCCGTCAGGCCTCCGCGATAT
>JAKLEK010000298.1 GCA_022703115.1 Elusimicrobiota bacterium | reverse complement strand
CCTCATCGAAGCCGGGGTCGCCAGGGAAATGGCCCGCATGGTCCTGCCGGTGTCCCAGTACACCCAGTTCCATTGGACGGTGAACGCAAGGAGCCTGATGAATTTCCTGTCCCTCCGCATGGACAAGCACGCGCAGCTGGAGATAAGGGAGTACGCCGCGGTAATATCCGGCATCTTCAGGGACAAAATGCCCTGGACCTGGGAAGCCTTCTCGAAGAACGCCGGGAACGCGGCCGGACCGAAGCCATGAACACGATGAGGCCGCGAATGCTCGAACGCCTTAGCGCTGCCGCGTCGTCGGCCCTGCTGCTCGCGGCCCTGTACGTTCCGGCCCTGCGGGCCGCTCCCGCCCCCGCAAAACCGGCCCCAGACAGGTACGCGGAACTGAGGATGGAAACCGGGCTTATCGAGGTGCGCGTCAAGGTCACCGGCATAGCCACCGCCCAGGACTCGTACGACATCTTCGCGGATTTCGACGGCAGGGTGGAGGACGTTCAAGCGAAGGTCTTCGATCTGGTGACCCCGGAAGGCGAGATGGCCAAGCTCGCCTCCACCGAGATGGCGGCCCTCATGGATTCCGCCAGCCCCGGCACCAAGGACCAGATGGAGAACCGCTGGAAAGGCGTGTATGATTATCAGCCGGTCAAGCCCGAATTCCACGGCATAGTAACCGCGGTCCACGTATCCCCCAAGGAGAGGGTGCGCAAGGGCGACCGGCTCTTCACCGTGGCGAAGAAAGTGGTGCTCATCGGCAAGAACACCGAGAAGCTGTATTCCAGACTGTCCCCCGGAATGACCGCCGAACTCGCCGACCGGAAGGACGGATGGCTGAAGCTGAGGGCCAAACTGGTCAATTCCATCCCCCTGAAGGACGACCCCCATTTCAGCCGCCTCTGGCTGGAAGTGGACGGCCTGCAGCGCGGCATCAGGATCGGAGAGCAGTTCGACGGCATCCTGACGGTGGGCAGGAACGAGGCGGCCATGGTCCTCCCTAAACAGTACGTTTTCAACGACTCCGGCAAAAGGTACGTCGTGCTGGAAGTGGAGACCGGGCTTGAATCGGAGGACAAGGTAGAGCTCCTGCGGCGCGGATCGCGTTTCATAAGCTCGGAAGAGCTCGGGATAACTCGCAAGGACGGCCAGAATGGAAAAGCCAAAAAGAACGACTAACGTTTTCTCCAGCTTCATGTTCCTGAAACTGGCTCCGGAATTCAGGCGCCTTATCTCCAACGAGAAGATAGCCGCCAAGCAGGAGTTCGAGAACATGGTGGGGGCCTGCCAGGAGAAGGTCTTCCTGCGGACCTACATGATCACGGGGCTCAGGCCGGACGCCGACCTGCTGTTCTGGCGGGTCTCGGACGACCTGGAACGTCTGCAGGACATCTGCGCGCGCACCTTCTCGGTCGGAGTCGGCCACTATCTCCTTCCGACCCACACCTACCTCGGCGTCTATCATCCGGACGAACAGGCCTGCGCCAAGCGGGACCTGGAATTCTCTTTTCTGCCCAAGGACGTTTTCGGACGGCATAAGTTCATGCTCGTCCATCCCGTAGTGAAGTCGCACCTCTGGTACGAACTGTCCGAGGACGAGCGCCGCAGGATGCAGGCGGGCCGGTCGGCCGTCATAGCGAAATACAGGGAGATACAGGAGACGTTCTTCCAGTCCTACGGCCTGGACGAGCAGGAAATGATAGTGACGCGCGAGGCGAGGCACCTGGACGAACTGGTCTCGGCGACCAGGGAGCTGAGGGAACAGCGCATAAAGAACTACACGGCCGTGGACAAGCCTGTCTTCCTGTGCATAGGCAGGGACCTCAGGGAAATACTGGATTCCATAACCTGACGCCGTAGAAGGCGACAAGGGGCACCGACAATGAAAACCATAGGACTGATAATGGCCGGCGGCAAGGGCGAACGGCTGTACCCGCTCACCAAGGAGCGGTCCAAGCCGGCCGTGCCTTTCGGGGGCAAATACAGGATAATCGACTTCGTGCTTTCCAACTTCATCAACTCCGGGATATACTCCAACTACGTGCTGGTCCAGTACATGTCCCAATCGCTCATCGAATATCTGCGCTCGACCTGGAACCTGGGCGGCATCACGAAGGAACATTTCATAACGGTCGTCCCCCCGCAGATGCGTCTGGGAGAGATG
>JAKLEK010000297.1 GCA_022703115.1 Elusimicrobiota bacterium | reverse complement strand
GAAGTGGGGCGCAGGACCGCCGGCCTTCTGCACGATATAGGCAACATGATCTCCATTATCATGCTGACTTCGGAGATAATGGTGTCCGACGAGTCTCCGGACCCGAAGGACGCCGCCCGTCTGCATCAGGCCGCGAAAATGGCCAGGAGTATAATAGACGGTTCCCTGGCCATGGTGAAAGGCGCCCGCTACGAGTTCCGCGAGGAACTGGTGAGCGTTCCCATGGAGAACGCCGCGGCGGTCTTCGCCCGTCAGGCCCGCGGAAAGGGCGTCTCTATCTCCGTGGAGGCGGAAGCCGGCCTGCCCAGGGTCCGCATGAGCGCTCCGCATATACAGCGCATATTCATAAACCTCATATCCAATTCGCTCTCCCTGCTGAGCGCGGGCGGCCGCGTCTTCATGCGCGCGGCCCTCGCCGGAGACAGCGTCAGGATATCCGTCGAGGACGACGGTCCCGGGTTCCCTCAGTCGGTGCTGGAAAGCGGCATGGCCCCTTTCGGGACCACGCGCGCCGACAAGGGGGGGACCGGCCTCGGTCTTTTCAATTCCCGGGAAATAGTGGAAAAGCACGGCGGCTCCATCTCTATCCGCAACCGGCGGCCGTCCGGCGCCGTGGTGGAATTCGACCTCCCCATAGCCGGCCCCGCCGAAGCCCCGCCGCGGCCCTCCTCCGTCTGAGTTCCGGCTCGCCTCGGATCGAACACCCCTCTCCTTGCCGCGCATTGCCGGAGGCATGCCCTTTACGGAAGTTAAAAATATTAGTAAAATTAGCGATACTAGGGTTTTTAACTAAATTAGGGGGGCTTCCGGCGGCGGAAGTGTCACGATCATATGCAGGCGAATGAAACCACGGCCGTAGGCCTTCTTGTCAGGTATCTGAAGGGCGAAGGCGTAAAATACGTCTTCGGCATACCTGGGGGCGCCCTTATACATTTCTACGAGGCGATGTTCGACGAAGGCGGCATAACGCCCGTGCTTTCCAAGCATGAGGGCGGAGCCTCCTTCATGGCCGACGGGTATGCCAGGGCCAGCGGGAAGATCGGGGTATGCTGCGCGACCACGGGGCCCGGGGCGACGAACCTGGTGACCGGCGTGGCGTGCGCGTACGCGGATTCCGTCCCCATGCTCGTACTCACCGGGCAGGTCGCCACATCGGCCTTCGGCAAGGGCGCTTTCCAGGAAAGCACGGCGCACGGCATAGATATAGTGGACATGTTCAAGACCGTCACCAAGAGCAGCGTTATGATACCGTCCCCGGAGAAGACCGGAGATATCCTGAGGGGGGCGTTAAGGACGGCTCTGAGCGGCAGGATGGGCCCGGTGCACGTGAATTTTCCGATGGATTTCATGAAGAAGAAAGTATCCTCCATGGTGATACCTTCCTCCAGATACAGGATAACCGCCGGCGCCTTCGACCGTGAAGCGGTAAAGCGGGCTTCATCGGCCCTTCTGAGGGCGAAGAAACCGGCCATCCTGGCCGGCAGCGGGGTCAATATCTCGGGCGCGTACGAGGAGCTCGGGAAACTGGCTGAAAAGCTTGATATCCCGGTGGCCACCTCTCCTAAAGCGAAAGGCGCTTTCCCGGAAGATCATGTCCTGTCCCTTGGAGTTTTCGGTTTCGGGGCTACGCTGCATTCGGAACAGTACCTGCTGGCTGAGGATACGGACCTTCTGCTGGTCGTCGGCACCAGCCTCGGCGAAGCCTCCACCTGCACCTGGGACTCCAGACTTGGAGCCGGCAGGACCCTGATCCAGATAGACGTCGATCCGGAGGTGATAGGGAACAATTACCCGGTTGACTGCGGCATCTGCGGCGACGCCAGGGCGGTTCTCCGCGAACTGAATTTCCAGCTGGAACGCGATATGCGCGCCCGCGGGGAGGAAAAAAAGCCGGGCCTGGACGCGATCAGGGAATTCAGGAAGTTCACCCCCCGCCACATGGTCCCTGAGAAGATGTACTCGGGAGAGATTCCGTTGAAACCCCAGCGGGTGATGAAGGAACTTCGGGAGGTCCTGCCAGCCGACGCCGTCCTGTTCGTGGATGCGGGGACTTCGGTGTTCTGGGCTTTTCACTATTTCCCGTCTCTCCGTCCGGGAAATTTTTTCGTAAATACCGGCTGTTTTTCAATGGGGCACGGTACGGCCGCCTGTATAGGGGGG
>JAKLEK010000296.1 GCA_022703115.1 Elusimicrobiota bacterium | reverse complement strand
AAAGAACTCGGCGTACTGGGCGGCTTCAAAAAAGCCGCGGCCGGAGGCAAAGCCGCGGCCGTCATAGGCGCCGGGCCCGCCGGACTGGCCGCCGCCTCGGTCCTCGCCCAGCTCGGCTGCAAGGTCGACGTCCTGGAAAAAAACCGGAATGCCGGCGGCGCCTGCGCGCTCATTCCCGACACGAGGCTCGACAAGGAGGTCCTGCGCACCGAGACCGCCTTCTGCGCCTCGCTCGGCGGCATACGCATCCTGACCGGCCGGGCCGTAAAGGACCCGGCCGTCCTCCTGAAAAAATACGCGGCCGTGATCGTCACCACCGGCGTGGAAAAACAGATCAAGCTCGACATCCCGAACGAGAACATGGGCGTGGAAGGGCTAGAATTCCTCCGCAACGCCGCCAGGTACCGGCTGAAAGGCAGGAAAACGGCCGTTATAGGCGGCGGCGCGGTGGCGGCCGACTGCGCCATGACCGCCCTGCGCGCGGGCGCAGCCTCAGCCGAGATCTTCACCCGTAAGGACATCGGGAAGATACAGCTGCCAGCAAAGGAAATGGAAGAACTCCTCAAAGCCGGCGTGAACATAAACGGCCGCTCGCGCATCACCGCCATAAACTCATCCGGCGGACGGATAAAGGGGATAACCGTGGTACGCCTGGACGCGGCCGGAGCCGATATCCCCGGCTCCGCCCAGTACCGCCCCGACATCGACTTCGTTATCCTGGCGATAAAGAACCTGCCGGTCTTCGAAAAGACCCGGACAAAAGGGCTTTTCTACGCCGGGGACGCCGAGAACGGACCTTCCACGGTAGTGGAGTCCGTGGCCTCGGCCAAGAACGCGGCGGCCGCCGCGTACGCCTTCATGCGGGGCGCGGCCGCTCCCAAAGCGAAGGACAACAAAAAAAGCGCGGCCATCCTGGCCGGGCGGGACATGCTGCCGGTCGGCCTGAGCTGCGATTTCTTCGGCCGCAGGATGCATTCCCCCTTCCTTATATCCGCCAGCCCGCATTCCGACGGGTACGAACAGGTCAAGCGGGCCTACGAGGCCGGCTGGCCGGGCGTGGTCATGAAGACCGCGTTCGACGGACTGCCGATACACATCCCCTCCGAATACATGGTGACGTTCGGCGATTCCACTTACGGCAACTCCGACAACGTCTCCGGCCATCCGCTGGACAGGGTCTGCCGGGAAGTGGCCCGCCTGGTGAAGGGATTTCCCGACCGCATGACCGCTGCCTCCACCGGCGGCCCGGTGACTGGGAACGACGAAGCGGACAGGAAGGTCTGGCAGGCTAACACCCTGAAACTCGAGCGCGCCGGCGCAATGGCGGTGGAATATTCCCTTTCCTGCCCCCAGGGCGGGGACGGCACCAAGGGAGACATAGTCTCCCAGGACCCTGAACTCTCGGCCAGGATAGTCGGCTGGGTGATGGAAGTCTCGGACCCTGAAGTGCCGAAGCTCTTCAAACTTACCGGCGCGGTCACCTCCATATACCAGGTCGTGGACGCCATACGCGCGGTTTTCGCGAAATATCCGCATAAAAAAGCCGGTATCACGCTGGCGAATTCCTTCCCGGCCCTGGCCTTCCGCAAGGGGAAAGGCCGCTGGGACGAAGGAATGATAGTCGGCATGAGCGGAGAAGGCGTCACCCCGATAAGCAACCTGACGCTGGCCAAGGCCTCCAGGCTGAAAGTACCGGTATCCGGCAACGGCGGCCCTATGGACTACCTGGCCGCCGCCAACTTCCTGGCGCTGGGCGCGCGCTCCGTGCAGTTCTGCACCATAGTCATGAAGTACGGGTTCGGCGTCATCGACGAGCTGAACCAGGGGCTCAGCCACCTGCTGGAGGAAAAGGGCCTCGCCTCTGTGGAGGAGCTGATCGGCCTGGCCCTGCCGGAGCCGGTCACCGGCTTCATGGACCTCTCCCCGGTCAAGAAGGTCCCGGCAGTCGACCCCGGGCTCTGTATGCGCTGCGGCAACTGCCTGCGCTGCGGCTATCTCGCCGTAAGCCTGGGCAAGGACGGGACCCCGGAATTCGACGCGTCGAAATGCGTCGGCTGCTCCCTGTGCGCCAAGAAGTGCTTCGCCGGAGCGATCAGGATGCGCGCGCGCACCCCGGCCGAACGCAAAGTCACGCCGGATTGAATACCGTCCGCGTAAAGCG
>JAKLEK010000295.1 GCA_022703115.1 Elusimicrobiota bacterium | reverse complement strand
CTCAAGGTCCTCGCGGACGAATGGGGCTTCAAGGCCGTGGACCTCTCCAAAATGGAGGTCCCGAAAGAAGTGGTGCAGAGCCTGCCCGAAGCCATCGCCACGCGCCAGAACTGCGTGCCGTTCGCCCTTAAAGACAACGTGATGATGCTGGCCATGGCGGACCCGCGCGACTTCCTCGTCATAGAGGATATCGGACTGCGGACCGGCATGCAGGTACAGGCCTTCCTGGCCCTGCCGCAGAGCATAAACAAGGTCCTGGACGGCGTCTATGGAAAGGCCGACGCCGCGCAGGTCAACCAGCTGGTCGAGTCCGTAACCCAGACCGCCGCCAAGGCGGAGGGAGAGGGCGAGAGCATCTCCCTGGCGCCGGAGGAAGAGAAGAAGGACATAGGCGACGTGGACGCTTCCGCTCCGGAAGTGGAGCGCCTGGTCAACGCCATCATCCTGGGCGCGCTGAGCGTCAAGGCCTCGGATATACACATAGAGCCTTTCGAGGACCCTAACGGCAAGAATTCCAAGGTCCTTATCCGCTACCGGGTGGACGGCATGCTCAGGGCCGCCTCGTTCTCGGTCCCATGGACCTACAGGCAGGCCATAAACGCCAAGATCAAGATCATGAGCAACTCGATGAACATCACGGAGCGCCGCATACCGCAGAGCGGGCGCATCCAGATCATCGCGAAAGGCAATCCTATCGAATTCCGCGTGGAGATAGTCCCTACGGTGTACGGTGAATCCTGCGTGATGCGTATCCTCGACCGGGCTTCGGTGCGCGTGGACATAAAGATCATGGGCTTCCTTCCGGATACGGAGGCCTCGCTGCTCAAGCAGTTCCAGGGCATAGGCGGAAAGAAGAATTTCGGATTGATGCTGGTCTGCGGTCCGACCGGTTCGGGAAAATCCACCACCCTTTACGGCTGTCTCAACTACGTCAATCGTCCGGACATCAAGATCCTGACCGCCGAGAACCCCGTGGAGTACAACATCGACGGCATAGTCCAGGTCCCGGTCAACCCGGATATCAAGCTGGGCGAGGGAAAGAAGTTCGACTTCGCTACCGCCCTGCGCTCCTTCATGCGTCTGGACCCGGACGTCATAATGGTCGGCGAGATCCGGGACGAGGAGACCGCGCATATAGCGTTGGAGGCCGCCATGACCGGCCACCTGGTGTTCTCCACGATACACACCAACGACGCCGCCTCGGCGCTCGAGCGTCTGACCCAGATGGGCATCCCGCGCTTCGTGGTCGCCAACACCATGAAAGGCGTGCTCGCGCAGCGCCTTGCCAGGCGGCTTTGCGCCGATTGCAAGAAGGAAACGGAGATAGCTGCGGAGGAACGGGCGGTCTTCGAGGCCAACAACGTCAAGATCCCGGCGGGAACCAAGATATTCAAACCGGTGGGCTGCGATAAATGCAAGACCACCGGCTACAAGGGCCGCATGGGCATGCACGAACTTCTGATCCTGGACGACGCCATCCGCACCCAGATCTTGACGGACCCTTCGGCGATCCCGGTCAAGAACATGGCCATAAAGACCGGAATGAGGACTTTGGCGATGGACGGACTGGAGAAAGTCCTCCTGGGCCATACTACGGTAAAGGAAGTGCTTGGCGGGTCCAATTAGGCTTCGCGGGACGTTCATACTATGATAAGAAGGACCATTCCGGCGGTTTTCATCTTCGCTCTTTCCGCAGGGGCCGCTTTCGCCGGGGTTTACTCCGATTTCCCGCTGGCCACGGCGGACGACCTTAAGCCTTTCGCCAGGGACCTGGGCGGCATTGTCGGCAGCGGCACCAACCAGACGGCGAGGGTGCTGGGGTTCGGCGGTTTCGACATAAGCGCCAGGGCGGTCTCCCAGTTCAGGCCCAGCAGCGGCAACGGAGTGTTGAAGCGCGACAGGCCTTTCGGCTTCGGCTGGGTGCAGGCCGAGATCGGGATGCCTTACCGCGTGGACGGGTTCATACGGGCGGGTTCGTTCTCAAATATGGCTCTTGCCGGCGGCGGGCTGAAGTACGGTTTCACCCAGCCGCAGAAGAAGATGCAGGCCATGATAGTGGCCACCGGGAACATGGTCTCGCACAGGTTTTTTTACGCCACGCATTTCGCGTCCAGCCTCGTGTTCTCCCTCAACACGCCGGTCCTGGCTCCTTATATGGGGG
>JAKLEK010000294.1 GCA_022703115.1 Elusimicrobiota bacterium | reverse complement strand
TGTTGCGGCACGCCCATAGGGCAGTCGCCGGGCCGGCCGGAGGCCCGAAGGGTCCCATGCCCGG
This sequence comes from Elusimicrobiota bacterium, assembly GCA_022703115.1. Lineage (GTDB taxonomy): Bacteria > Elusimicrobiota > Elusimicrobia > Elusimicrobiales > UBA9959 > YA12-FULL-51-18. Next base: position 2,107 of record JAKLEK010000294.1, on the reverse strand, counting down.
CAGGCCCCTGAACCGGCAACCCGCCGCTTACATTTTTTGGAACGGCATAGGTCCGAAGTCCCAGACATCCCCCGGGCCCTTGAGCCCTTGATAAATACCGCCTATATCCTAAACTATAGTGTAAGTACGTTATCCTGTTCCAGGGAGCATCAGAACGGTTAGCCTGAATTCCGCAGTTCAATGTAATTTTCTTTGCGGAAATGAAAGGACAAGATTGTGCCGCGGAATTCACCGCGAAGCGGGCGGAAAAGCTCAACTGAGCTTTTCAGGTTAAGTCTCCGGTAAGCCGATCGAGAGGGTTCCTTATGAAGGTCCGGGATCTGATCGCTGCCATAGCCCTGGCTTCCTGTTCCCCGGGATGCGTCCTGGCCGACGCCCTGTCTGAAGCCGCGTTCTTCTCCCCCAGGTCGGAGCCGGTTTCGCTGCCGGAACCGGTCCCCTCCGCCGCCCCAGCGATATCCGACGCGTCCGGCTCCGAAACTTCCGGCGCCGCTTCCCCGGCCGCCGGCCGGGGTGTTCTGGCGCCCATCTGGAAAAAGGCCCCGGAGCTGGTGTCGAAGCTGACCGGGCCCGGTTCTCCGAACGCCTCCGGACTTAACGTGCAGGTGAAGGGGACGGACCTTGGCAGCATGTTCGAGCATAAAGGCAGGACCTACTTCGCCTTCGGCGATACCAATATACTTGACGATGTCCCGGCCAATCATCTTTCCAACGTCCTGGCCTACACCACGGACAAGGACGCTTCCGACGGCCTAGAGCTTCACTACGTCAACTTCCGGGACCTGTTCGCCGACGCCGCGGACTTTTACGCCAAGGAATCCGATATACAGGCCGAAGAGGAAATAAAGGAGTCCTTCGACATCGACAAGGACATAGTGAAGAACTACGACGCGCACCGCTCATGGGCGTCCGCCCAGGGCCGGGCCGCCGCGGAAAGCGAGCTTCTGAGGAAGGCGGAGAGGATATTCGGCTACTACTCCTCCATAAAGAAGGACAGGGCTTCCCTTGCCGACTACTACGCCAGGCTTACCGTCAGGCTGGTAAATTTCGCCACCTCCTTCTCGGACGACATCGCCAAGCCCTCCCTGCGGAACAACGCTTCGTACAAGGCCCATTACGACTGGGCGATGGGCGCTTCTCTTAGCGAGATCGTCAAGGAAACGCGGTTCAGGTACGGCCGTCTGTTCTCCGCGGTGGAGCAGGCCTGGGTGAAACAGATCTTCACCAGCAAGACCTTCCCCGAGGAATATACCGATATTCCCACCAACGGGATATCCGTGGGCGGCAGGATATATCTGCACTTCATGTCCATAAAGAGCTGGACCCCCTGGATGGTCAATTTCGCCGGGTTCGCCTACTCCGACGACGACGGCAAAACGTTCACCCGCGTGGACAATTTCTTTCCGGCTGACAGCAATTTCGCGCAGGTCTCCATGCTGCAGGAAGGCGGGTACGTCTATCTTTTCGGCATCCCGGCCGGCAGGGCCGGCGGAGTAAAGCTCGCCCGCGTCGAGCCCGGCCGGATCCTGGACAAGAGCGCTTATCGCTACTGCAGGATGACCGAAGGGGGTGCGGCGTGGGTGGGCAGCGAAGCCGAAGCTAATTTTATCGTGCCTGGTCCGGTCGGCGAACTGTCGGTCCAGTGGAACCCTTTCCTGAAGTCGTGGCTCATGCTCTATCTTAACGACAAGGACACCCCGTCCGACAGGCGCCGCTGGATAGAGGCCAGGACCGCGCCCGCTCTCGACGCCCCCTGGAGCGGGGAGAAGTTCGTGATCGCGCCTTCCGACCTGTCGTCCATGGACGGCTGGGGCATCTACGGGCCCTTCATGCATCCGCTTTACACTTCCGGCGACGGGGAGACCGTATATTTCCTTCTTTCCATGTGGAGCCATTACAACGTTTTCGTGCTGAAAACGAAACTGGCCGGGCCGTACGCGGTGAACACCACGCAGACGCGCATCCCGATGGCCATGCCCGCCAACTAAGCGGGGGGTATCCGTCGGGAAACTGGCGCCCGGCCTCAGGCCGGGCGCTTCGCTTCTAACGCCCGCGCAGGTTTGGTACAATATCATCCGGGGGATGATGAAATATACGTCGATGAGGA
>JAKLEK010000293.1 GCA_022703115.1 Elusimicrobiota bacterium | reverse complement strand
CCCATCCACTTCGGGCATATAGCCGGGGCATATCTGCCCGCGGACATCTTCACGCGCTTCCTGCGACAGAACGGCGAGGAAGTCATCTATATCTGCGGCACCGACGAACACGGGGTGGCCATAACCATAAACGCAGAAAAGGAAGGCGTCCCTTACAAGCAGTACGTGGACCGCCACCACGCCGTCATCAGGGAGTTCTTCGACAAGCTGAACATACGTTTCGATCATTTCTCCAGGACCACGACACCCGGGCATTACGCCCTGGCGCAGGAATTTTTCCTGGAGCTGCTCCGGGCCGGGCATATCAAGCCGGCGGAGGAGGACCAGTTCTTCTGCGTCGCCTGCGACCGCTTTCTGGCCGACCGATATATATCCGGCACCTGCCCCAAATGCGGGGCCGACAACGTGCGCGGGGACGAGTGCACCAAATGCGGCGAATGGCTGGACCCCTCTAAAATAGTCTCCCCCTCCTGCAAGGTCTGCGGCAGGAAGCCGGAGATACGCCGGACCACCCAATATTTCCTAGACCTCAACGACTTCGCCCCCCGTCTGAAGGAGTGGCTGGGAAGCAGGACCGACTGGAAGCCGAACGTGCGCAACAAGGCCCTGTCGCTGATCGAGGAAGGACTGGTAAAAAGGGCGATAACGCGCGACCTCACGTGGGGCGTTCCGGTACCTCTGGAAGAAGCGAAAGGGAAAGTGCTTTACGTCTGGTTCGACGCGCCGGTCGGATATATCTCGGCCACCATGGAATGGGCCGCGCTCAAAGGGGAACCGGAAGCGTGGAAGGACTGGTGGTTCGACAAGAACACCCGGCTTACGCATTTCATCGGCAAGGACAACATAATCTTCCACACCCTCATCTGGCCGGCCATGCTGATGGGCCAGGATAAGCCCTATATCATCCCGGACAACGTGCCCGCGAACGAGTTCTACAATCTGGAGGGCCGCCAGTTCTCGAAATCCGACGGCTGGTACATCGACACGGAGGATTTCTTCTCGAAATACGGGGTGGACGCCCTGCGCTACGCCATAGCTTCGAACGCGCCGGAAACGTCCGACTCCCAGTTCACCTGGGAGGATTTCCGCGCCCGGAACAACGAATTGGCGGACGGCCTGGGCAACTTGGTCAACAGGTGCTTCTCTTTCATAAAAAAGAACTTCGACGGAAAGATCCCCGCGGCGAACCGGCTGACCGCGGAGGATCAGGCGCTGCTGGATTCCTTCGGAACGGTTTTTTCCGCGACCGGGAGCCACTACCGGACGTTCAAGGTCCGGGCCGCCCTTTCACAGGCCATGGCGTTCGTCCACTCCGCCAATAAATACGTGAACGATACGGCGCCCTGGACGCTGAAAAAGACCGATATAGCCCGCTGCGGCACCGTGCTCAACGTGGCGTGCAGGGCCATAGTGAACGCGGCGGTGCTCCTTTATCCGGTGATCCCAGGCTCCGCTCTGAGGATACTTTCAAGGGCGGGAGCGCACTCAGGCGACGCTGCGCCAGTGTTCGCGCCGCGCACGGAAGACCCGGGCGGACGCGAGCTGGGCGCCGACGACGCGATCCTGTTCGCGAAGATAACGGAAGACCAGATAAAGACGGAAATAGAAAAGCTCAGATCCACGGAGAAACCGGCCTGACGCGCGCCGCCCGGGGCCGGGCGGCGTTCCAGCCCGTCAGCCTTTCTTCTTAAGCACCACCACTTCGACCCTCCGGTTCCTGGCTCTGCCTTCCTCGGTGGCGTTCGGCGCGATGGGCCGGGCCGGGCCCAGGCCCTCGTAAGCGAGACGTCTCGGATCTATGCCCGAGGCGACGAGATACGAATAGACCCTCAAAGCCCTTTCATACGACAGAGAGAGGTTGCGGCCCGGCGAGCCGGTGGAATCGGTGAAGCCGCGTATGACGACCCCGTTCCTGTAATAGGTCTTCAGGAAACGCGATATCCCGTTCAGCGCCGGAAGAGCCCCTTCGAGAATGCGGCTCCCGCCCGTTCTGAAGATCATTTTTTCCTGCATGTTCAGGACCAGCCCCTCGGGAGTATACCTGAACTTAAGGTTCTTTTCTGCCAGGTCGCTTATCTCCAGCGGAGTGAACAGATTGAAAGAGATATTTTCGGTCGCGCGCACTTTCTCGTCTTCTCCCATCCAGATGAGCCTCGCCCGATAAAAACCGCTGGGCAG
>JAKLEK010000292.1 GCA_022703115.1 Elusimicrobiota bacterium | reverse complement strand
GGACGAAAAGACCTACGTCGGCGCGGGGTTCGCCTACTATACGACCTCGCCCGGGGCTTACGTGCTGAACAACATGGTGGGCTTCACCGTGCCGTGGGCCCCCTCCTGGCGCGCAGAGGGCGTGCTCCGTTACGAACTGGGGGACTTCACCAGCCGCGAGAACAAGAGGCTGAAGTTCTTCGAGAAAGGGCTGATACTTTACAAGGATTTCCACGACTTCCACACGAGCTGGTTCTTCAAGGAACGCCGGGGGGTCAACGAACTGTTCTTCCTGGTGACCCTTAAAATGAACGACCCGGCCAAACGCGACGCTTTCGACGACGGTTCCAGGAACGACTGGCATCCCTGGCGCAAGGCCGGCGCGATAAGGGATTACTGAGCCGCGGCCTTTCCGGGATTTGGCCGAAAATGGTAAACTATGCGGGGCGCGGAACTTGAGCGCCTGGTAATATCTATGAAAAAACCAATATGGCTCGTGACTGGCGGCGCCGGATTCATCGGTTCCAATATAACGGAGGAACTGGTGAGGAGGGGGGCGAGCGTACGTGTTTTCGACAACCTTTCGACCGGCAAGAGAGAGAACCTTTCCCATCTGATGAGATCTATAGAGTTCGTCCGCGGGGACCTGCGCAGGCCCGATCAGATAGCGAAGGCGATGAAGGGCGCTACTTATGTTCTGCATCAGGCCGCTTTCCGTTCGGTCCCGAAATCGGTGGACAATCCCTGCGCCGCACACGATAATAACGCGACCGGCACCCTGAACGCGCTGATGGCGGCGAGAGACGCCGGAGTGAAGCGCTTCGTCTACGCCGGCACCAGTTCGGCTTACGGAGAGTGCCCGGTCTTCCCGCAGAAGGAGAGCCTGCCTACCGCGCCGGTCTCTCCGTACGCGGTGAGCAAACTGGCCGGGGAGCATTACTGCCACGTCTACGCCAAGACATACGGGCTGGAGACGGTGACCCTGCGCTATTTCAACGTTTTCGGCCCCAGGCAGAACCCGGAATCGGTCTATTCCGCCGTCATCCCCAGGTTCATGGAACTGGTCATGCAGGGCAAGCCTCTTGAGGTGCACTGGGACGGGAGGCAGTCCCGCGATTTCACCTATGTGGCGAACGTCGTGGACGGCAATCTGCGGGCCGCGACGGCCCCAGGCGTATCCGGGATGACGCTGAACCTGGCGACCGGGACCAATATATCCCTGCTGGACATAGCGGACGAGCTTGAAAGGATAACGGGACGGAAGCTGAAGAAGATATATTTCCCGAAGCGGAAGGGCGACATCCGCAAGACTTTTTCCGATATAACCCTGGCCAGGAAGCTCCTGAAATACAGGCCGCTGGTCGGATTTCCCGAGGGGCTGCGCCTGACCTGGGAATACTTCAGCGCGCGCTGATCCGCGCTTCCGTTCGGCGCGCAGGACCGTTGTCGGGCAGCGGGGGGGCTAATGATTCCTAACGTATATTCTTCGTCGGCCGGCTGGATAGAGGTCGTCTGCGGCAGCATGTTCTCCGGCAAGACGCAGGAGCTGATCAGGCGCCTGAGGCTGGCGTCGATAGCCAGGCAGAAGGTCCAGGTCTTCAATTCGCATCTCGACGTGCGTTACGCCAAGGAACACCTGGTGTCCCATGACAAATCCATGCTGCCCTCCAGGCCGGTGAAGACCGCGAAGGATATCCTCAGGGAACTGAACGGCGAAGCGCAGGTGGTGGGCATAGACGAGGCCCATTTCTTCGGAGACGATATAGTGGACGTGTGCCAGAAAATAGCCAATTCCGGCAAGCGCGTCATAGTCGCGGGGCTGGACCAGGATTACCGCGGCGAGCCGTTCTCCAACATGGCCCGTCTGATGGCGGTCGCGGAGTTCGTGACCAAGAACCTGGCCATCTGCATGGTCTGCGGAAATCCGGCCCATTTCAGCCAGCGCCTGACCGACAGTTCCAGACGCATAGAGGTAGGCGCGGGCGACAAATATGAGGCGCGCTGCCGCAAATGCTTCACCCCGGAGAGTTCGCGCAAGGATTGAGCCGCGCCAGGACCGCTCCGGATTTTAACCGGCCGCGTTCCGCTCTTTACGTTCCGCGTCCGACGCCATATGTACCGTTCCGAACCGTCAAATATCCCGATGCTTTTCCCGGTGTTCCACCTGGGCGCCAGGCTTGATCCCGGCAACCGCTGGCTGAA
>JAKLEK010000291.1 GCA_022703115.1 Elusimicrobiota bacterium | reverse complement strand
CATCCGGCGCCGCAGCGGAAAGGGACGCGGCCGGAACGGGCGCCGGGACGACGACGCGGGGCCCGCCGGCCGGGGCCGGCTCGGAACGCCGCGCGGGAGCCCGGACCGCCGACGGGCGCTCCGGCGCGGGAGGCCGGCGCGGAGACTCTCCGGCTTCCGTGATGGAACTGTACATCAGCCGGACCTCCGGATTGGACGGGAACCTGTCATGCGCTTTCCTCACCAGCGAGCGGGCTTTGCGCCCGTCGCCTCTGGCGTAATTCTCGTTTATCGCCCTGACGAGCACCTTCAGGAGCAGCCGGGAGGACTTCTCGTCCGCCGCGTCCAGTTTCACCGCCTCCTCCAGGCTGGCTATCGCCGAGTCGTCCTTCCCCTCGAGGTACGCTTTCACTCCGGCGCGGTACGGCGCGGACCCCTCCGGAGCCGGGAGGTCCGGCGCGTCCAGGCCCGGCATGGACATCAGATCGGGGACCTGGCGCAGCAGGTCCGCCCGCGCGCCCGCCTCCTCCCCGGGAGCGAAAGACGGGGAACCGGCGGCGAGAGCGGCCGCCAGGACGACGGGGAATAAGCCGGGCCGATGCATAACTCTACCTCCCGTTCTCCGCGGACCCGGCGATGTCGCCGAGCCGTTTATAAAGGATCGCCGCTTCCCTGTTGTCCGGGTCCAGCTCTACGGCCTTGCGCAATTCCTTCATCGCGGGGCCGTAACGCTCCTCCGAGATGAGCACGTGGGCCCGCGACATGACGATAAGACCGATGGCTTTCACGTCCCCCTCGAACATGGTCTCAAGACCGGACATGGCCTCCAGGGCCTTCCGGTATCGTCCGGCGCGGTAGAATCTCCTGGCGGAAGCGTACTTCTCCGCGGCCGCGGCTTTCGCTTCAGCCGCTCTGGCCCCGGCCGCCGCTTTTTCCTCCAGCCTGCGGATCTCAGCCCTTATGGCGGCGGCGTCCCCGTCTTCCTCGTCCATTTCCAGGATGCGGGCGACCGCGGCCCCGCTTTTTTCGAGGTTCCCGGCCTTCAGCCAGTCTCGGGCCTCCAGCTTCAGCGCCGTCAGCCTTTCCTCCCTGATCCGCCGGAGGTCGAACTTGGAAACCACGTCGTAACGGAAGGTGAGTCCGAAGCGATGCGAAACGCCGGCCTCGTGGAACGCGGCGGCGTAATCGAAGACGAAATTTCCGGAACCGGCGCCGAACCCGGCCGTATATTCGCGCTGATTGACCCCGAGGCGCACGAAGAACGGCGTATCGGACGATACCGGCTGGACCTCCATCGCGGCGGCGTACCTGAATAGACGCCTTCCGCCGCCTGCGGGAGCGGCCGTACCGGCGTCGGCGGAAATCAGGACCGGCCGGTCCAGCATCATATGCCGGTACGCCGTCCCCAGCCTGAGGAATACGGGAAAAGTGTCGGTTTCCTCCGCCAGTCTGAGCTTCGGCCGCGCCACGTTCAGCGCCGATACGCCGGCGGTGAGACCTTCCAGAGGACGGAACTGCAGGCCGAGGTCGGCGCCGAAGCCGGTGGCCGACCGCTCGGACATGGACTGCCGGACGGCCTTGAGGCTGAGGCCGGCGGAAAAAGTTCCACCGGCACGCTGCGAACAGGTGAGCAGGAAGGCGTGGTCCTGCTCGCTGAAACTGCCTATGGAACGACCCAGCGCGTCCGTCTTGTCCGCCGAGCCCGAACCCATATGCAGGAATGAAGCGCCTATATTGCCCGAATCGGAAAGAGGATAAGAGACGGAAAGCGCCTGATACTGTCCGGAGAAAAGGAGCGGCGCCACCATTATAACCGCTTCCCCGGAGCGGCTCCCGGAGTCGGTCCCGGCCGGGTTGGCGTAAGCGGCGGCTCCGCCGGTCAGCGCGGAAGAAGCGCCGGCCATGCCGGCCTCCCTTGCTCCGGCCGAGAGGGCGGTGAGCCATTCTCCCGGAAAACCGCCGTCCGCCGGCCTCGGCCGGAACGGGACGTCCAGGGCGAAGGCGGGGGCCGCCGCCGCGGAGGCCGCGATGATAAAGCGCAGAGCCTTCATTTCAGCACCCCGATGTTCAGCAGTTCCTTCCTGGAGCCGGACGCGGACCTCGCTCGTATCTCCGCGGTGTACATGCCGTTGGCCACGACCCGGCCTTCGCCGTTGCGTCCATCCCATTCCATTTCGCCGACCAGGCCTGAGGAACCGTCCT
>JAKLEK010000290.1 GCA_022703115.1 Elusimicrobiota bacterium | reverse complement strand
CTGGAAGAGCAGAGGGCGCGCGCGGCCTTCAGGTAGCCGGCCGGCGGGACTATTATCCCGGCCTCGCCCTGTATGGGCTCGACCAGGAAGGCGGCGGTGTTCGGGTTTATGGCGGCTTTAAGGGCCTCTATGTTGCCGTAGGGCACGACGGTGAACCCCGGGGTGAAGGGACCGAAGCCGTCCTTGTACTGGGGTTCGGTGGAGAAGGAGACGATGGAGATGGTGCGGCCGTGGAAGTTGTTGGAGCAGACTATTATCTCCGCTTTCCCTTCAGGTATGCCTTTTACCTTGTAGCCCCATTTGCGCGCGGCTTTCAGGGCGGTTTCGACCGCTTCGGCGCCGGTGTTCATCGGCAGGGCCATGTCGAAACCGGTGAATTCGCAGAGTTCTTTCAGGAAGGGGCCCAACTGATCGTTGTTGAAAGCGCGAGAGGTGAGGGTGGCTTTTTTCGCCTGCTCGGAGAGGGCCTTCAGTATTCCGGGGTGCCTGTGGCCGTGATTGAGGGCCGAGTAGGCGCTGAGCATGTCCAGATATTTACTGCCTTCGGGGCTTTTGACCCAGACGCCTTTAGCCTGGGAAATGACTATGGGCAGAGGGTGATAATTGTTGGCGCCGTAGCGCTCCGCCGTCTCTATCAGCTTCCTGCTCTCGGTATTCTCGGTCTGATTCGTTTCCATTATTTCCTCCTGGATAGCTATATCCCGCTTGAAAAGGTTCCCACAACTTTCACCGTGACGGTTCGCTCCGCAAAATATCCTGCCTCCACTCCTAAGCGTTAGTCGTCAACAGGTTCGCGGGGCCTGTCAGGGGCCCGGAACGCGGAACCGGCGTCAAGGCTATGCCAGTGCCGTTTCAGAGGCTATGCCTCTCAGACGGCCGCGTACACAGCTCCGTATGCGAGTTGTGTCCACGAACACACGACAGGATAGCGTAGTCCACCCGGTCCTCCGGACGCTTCCGCTTTTCCGGTTCCCCTGCCTCCCGCTCCAAACGACTGCCTCCGGGTCAGAACCTGGCGCCGGCGCCGAAATTGAAACCGTTGCGTCCGTGCAGCACGGTGTAGGCGCCGAACACGTAAAGGAACGGGAAAGGGACTATCCTGGCGCCGGCGGAGTATCTGGGCTTGGAGGCGATGGCGTCCATGCCGTCCAGCGCCGCGGAAACGCCTTTTATGGCCACCCTGGTCCTGTCGTAACCGGCCCCGATGAAGGGTTTTATGAGCGGCAGGTCGAACGAGGCGGACAGGTCGGCCGAGAGATGCCTGGCGGTGAAGTATTTATAATTGACCGTGTCGAAGAACACGGCGGCGGAAACGTCGGGAATGAACTTAGTGAAGGGCCCGCTCCTCAGAATGGAATGGCGCAGGCCTCCGCCGGCGAGAGTAAAACCGGAATATGAAACGCCTCTTACAGAAATATCGGTGTCCAGGAACGGGAGCGCTACCGAGGCCTGCAAGAGTCCAAGGCCGAACCCTTTTACGTTCGCGTTCCGCAGGATAAGGTTGTCCTTGCCCGGCTTGGTCTGCACCATTCCGACGGCCCCCACGTCGAACCCGGGGAAGCCGATGGTGCGGCCCGAACTGAAATCCGCCCCACCGATTATACCGCCCAGGTCCGCCGCGAACGGCTTCACAAGACCGTCGGCCACGTTCGTCTTGAACTTATCGAGAGGATCGAACGTTTCGGCGAAAAGACCGCCGGAGCATGCGATGACGACCGAAACGGAAAAAGCCGCATATCTGAGATGTTTCATTCCGATATCTCCCCCTCCGGCAGCGAGGCCGGCGATTTACAATATTATTACAAATATAATTCTAAATTAAAAGCGGCCGACGGAACCGCTCTCCATGCGAGGTTGCGAACGGACCGCGCCTATAGCTATAATAACCTCCGGCCCGCTGCCGCGGCCGGCGGCCATTCAAGGACCGTACGCGCCTAACCGTACCGCTGGATTCAGTGACCGCAGCCTATGCCTTCCAAAAAATTCCTGCCAATGACCCCCGAAGAGACCGCCGAGCGCGGCTGGGACGCGCCTGACGTCGTCCTGGTCACAGGCGACGCCTACGTCGACCATCCTTCTTTCGCGATGGCGGTGATCGGACGCGTACTCGAATCGGCCGGGTACAGGGTCGCCCTACTGGCCCAGCCGGCCTGGACCTCCCCGGAGGAGTTCAGGCGCTTCGGCCGCCCCCGCCT
>JAKLEK010000029.1 GCA_022703115.1 Elusimicrobiota bacterium | reverse complement strand
GCGGCGACCATTATCTCGCCCAGTTTTTTTCTGGCCATAAGGGACCGGCTTCCAACGGCCGCCGGCTTGCGGTTAGTCTACCATAATTTGCGGCGTCACGAAAATCGCCATATCTGTGTTCGTCCGCCGGGAGCTCACGCTGGTGAACAGCCAGCCGATAATGGGTATGTAGCCGAGCAGGGGGACCTTTTTGACGCTCTTGACCTCGGTGGTGGAGAGCATGCCGCCGATGATCACCGTCTGCCCGTCCTTTACCCGGACCATGGTGGAGGCGCCGCGCGTCACCGGGTCCAGGATGGTCTGACCCTGGACGGCGATGCTGGAAGGCACCGTATCCGAATATGAGGGCTGGATCACGAGGGTTATATACCCCTCCTTGTTGACCTGCGGGGTGACCCGCAGCTTCAGACCCACTCTCCTGCGCTCCACCGAGGTGGAGGCCTGGCCGCTGGCGCCGCCGGCCGAGGAGACCGTGCTGGCCGTGCCCACCGCCGAGTCCCTGGAGATCGAGATCAGCGAGGTGGAATTGTTCATGGTCGTTATCTTCGGCCGGCCCAGATAGCGGGCCTCGCCCCTGGAGACCAATGCCCTGAAGATGGCCTGCAGCTGCGCGAGGCTGAATACGCCGTAGTACATGCCTCTGGCGCCGGGTTTCTTGGTGGCGAAGATAGGATCGACCACGCTGCTGTCCCCGCTGTCCTGGGTCTCGGAGGTGGCGAAATCGGCCGGGTAGAAATACTTCCAGCTGTCCCCGGAGAAGAAGCCGGGCCTCAGGCCGTAATCAGTGAGCCGCGCGGGGCCCGCGAAGTAGGCCATCTCGCCGCGCGAGCCGCCCCATTCGATGCCAAGCTCGTTCAGGCGGTCGGTGTTTATCTCCACGATCTCGGCTTCTATATGTATCTGGGGGGCCTTCTTGTCTAGCTCGGTAACTATCGCCTCGATCTGCGGGAACACCTCTGGCACGTCGGTTATGATGAGGCTGTTCGTCCTGGGATCGGTAGCCATCTTGCCGTGGCTGGACAGGATGCTGTTCACTATATCCAGCAGGGCTATGCCGGTGGATTCCCTTTTCCCCCCGCCCGGCTTGCTCTCATCCTGCTGCACCATTCCGCCGGAGGATACGTCCTGCGAAGTTATAGCCTCTAGAGCCTCTCCCACGGTGGCGGGCTTTATCAAGGGGATGTAATTGAGCACGTAGACCTTGGTTATCAGGTTCGGGGTTTCCTTGGTGCGCCGGCGCACCACGTAGGTCTGGCTCTTCCCGACGCGCTGATAGGTAAGCCCTTTGGTGTTGAGCAGTTCCAGCGCGTCGCGCACCGATATCTTCTTGCCGAGGAATACGCTGAGGGTGGACTTCTCGATCCCGTCCGAAAGGATGAAGCTGATGCCTGACTGAACGGTTATGACGTGCAAAAAGGCCGATATGGAGGCGTTGTTCAGATTGATGGGGCCTATCTTGCGGTCCATCGGAGAGACGGCCTCCACTTCCTTGTACATGGGCACGCCTTCCGCGGCCGCGCCCTGCGGGATGGGCCTTCCGGGAAGAGGGGCCTGCGGCATGGTCTTGGGCAGAGCCACTTCTTCCGCCGGAGGCTCCTGCGCCTGCGGCCGTTCCAGTATGGGCCCGCCTTCGTCCGGGGCCGCCTGCGCGACGTTCTCCGCCGGCGCGGCCTCGGACTGCTCATCCTGCGCGAAAACGAAGGCGGCGGGGACGAGCACCTGCTCGGCCAACAGACATGCCGTAAGTAATATCCTGATCCTTAGCATAAAACCTCCGTGAGCCGCCGTCCGCGTTCCCGGCCTGAGCCGGGCCGGTTCATCTCATCAACTTCTTGAATTGCTTACCTTTATACTCCCCGATTATGTAGTCCGAGCCGATCTTCACTATTTTAATGCCGCGCACGGTGCTGCCGCGGGAATACGGGCGCCCGCCGATTATCACGGTCTGCCCCACTATCCCCTGTAATTCTATAATATTCTCGCCGCCGTCCTCTCTCTCTCTGCGCCTCATATCATGCATCCGCCGCCTTTCCGCCGCGAGGCGCATGTCCTCTTCTTCCTTCAGTTTCGCGTACTCCATCGGGGAAAGCGTCGGGTCCCGGCCCGTTCTCGGATTGAAATAGGCGCCCGGCTTTCCCGGCTGGGCCGGGGCGGCCTCCGCGGGCGAGGGAGCCGCGTCGCGCAGAGCCGTGGTCGAAACGGCGGCGGCCGGGGCCGTCCGCGCGGGCATGGCCGCGCTCTGGTCCTTCAGGGCTTCCGCCGCCGGCTGCCTGGCCTGGGCCGTCTTAGCGGATATCATTTCTCCAGGGGCGGCCCTGGGCGATTCCGGAACCGCCGCCGGGAGAGAGGACCGCTCCTGCCCCCCGCCGAACATCTCGGAGGGGGCGGCGCGCCGGCCCGGGGTCAGCATGGCGGCGTCGGCCGCTTTTTTGTTCGACCACTTGGCGTAAAAGATGAACGCCGGCACCGCCAGCGAAGCCGCGAACAGAAGGAGAAATATTATGCCTGTGAAACTCTTCATATCTGCCCCTGCGCCTCGTCGGCCTTCCGGAAAACGGTGGATAATTTCAGCTTGACGTTGACGTTATGCGCCGGTCCGTCCATCTTTGAGATTATGGCGGCGGCCACGCGGACGTACGCGGGCGTCCTCTCAATGTCCGCCAGCCACTTACCCAGCTGCGAATAGGTGGTGGTGAGCGAGACCTCGCGCGAAACCATAAGGTAGTTGCCGATCTCGCTCTCGGTCTGCGCCGAAAGCGAATCCACCGCCATGCCGTACTTTATGGCCGTAGAGTTTATGAGGTTGCTGAGCCACTCCTCCTTGTCCTTGGCGAGAGGCAGTCGGTCCTGATATTCCCGTATCTTGGCGCCGGCCGATTCGTAATCGGCGAAATGGGTCTGGATCAGGTTCCACTTTTCCAGTTCCGCCTTGCGGGCGGAGATCCTGGACTGCACCGGAGAATAGATGAGATAGTAGACGCTCAGTATCACCGCCAGCGAGATGAGCAGCGGTTTCTTGAACGGCTCCATCCCCTTTTCAGCGTAGATCATGGCGGCGCTGTCCGCCATGTCCCTCAGGAAAGCCGCCGCCTTGGCCGCGAAAGCCTTGAGCGCGGGCATTAGTTCCTCCTCTTATTGCTCAGGCAGTCAATATTGAACCCCGAAGAGTTGGCGCCCTGGCTGCCGGCTTCGCGCCGCCAGTCGGATTCGTTGCCGAAGCTGTATTCCATGCTGGCTTCCGGCGTTGTGAATATCCTGAACTCCGGGGAGTTCTTCAGGCTCTTATTGAAGCGGTCCACTACGGCCACCTTGGCGTTGCCGTAGAGGGTCGTCTCACCCGAAAGCTTAAGGTTGACGGCCCCCCTCTGTAGTTCGGCGCCGGAGAACGGGGCGGAATAGGTTATCTGCTTGAGCCAGAGGTCGCGCGGTATGTTCTCGGAGATGGAATGAAGCTTCACGGAGAGTATATCCCGGCTCTCCGACAGGCTGTCCAGAAGGACGGCGTCGGCCTTCATCTTGGATACCTTATCGGCGATAACGTCGCTGGGGTAATCCTTGAGTTCGGCCGCGCTGGACAGCGAGGAACTGAGGCCCCCCAGACTGGAATCCAGCATCATCACCCTCGCCTGTCCTATCAGGGAAAGCAGCAGGAGAAAGCCGCTGACCGCGATGGTCACTGTCCTGGCGTAGCCCTCCACCTGTTTCTCAAGGCGCACGGAGGCGCCCAGCCCCGAAACGTCGATGCCGGCCTTGTCCTGGGTCCGGCCGCGCAGGGAGGCGCCGATGGCGAAGAAAGAGGCCGAAGCGTTGCTCTTCAGAGCGGAAGCGGCTGCCGGTTCCCACACGTTCACCGGCATCGGAGACTCCCTGAGCGCCGTAGCCTTCCAGACCTCGGCCGCGTCGCCGCTCAGCATGAGCTGCTTATACTCGCTGCCGCCGAAACGGTCCACGAACTGCACCGCGCCCTTCAGGTCGAGACGCCGGGTCTCTGAAAGCGTGGTGGAGGTCTCGTAATCCGTCTCGCGGTAAAGCACCGGAAAGCCGTGATTGGAGAACAGGGTATGGCTGACGCTGCCGGAGAAATGGACATAGCCTTTGGAAGCGTGTTCCTGCGGGTCCAGGAAAGAGAAGAGCCGCTCCAGCGAGCAGGGCGCGATCTCCACGGCCTCGGTCTCCACGCCCCCGGCTTTCAGGGCGTTCAGCACGAATTCCACGCTTTTCCGCTGCGTCAGGCCGAAAAGGACTCCCAGCTTCTTGCCGCCGTCCAGCAGGCAGGTACTGAAATCGTAGACCACCTCGTCGAATGATACCGGTATGTATTTGCGGGACTCGATCGGTATGGATTTGTTCCAGAACCGCTTGTCGACCGCTGGCATGACGAAATACCGCAGTATCGAGAACTGCGGAGAGAGCGTCACTACCGCCCGGGAGGCGCTCCAGTCGACCTTGCCGATAGCGGTCTGCAGAGCTCCGACCCAGGCCGCCTTTTCGCTGAAGAAGTCGTTGTTCAGGGAAAGAGGCCGCAGAAGCCCGGACTTCGCCGGAAAATCGGTGGGGATATGGACCAGATGCTCCGGCTCAAGCCGGGCGGATCCGGCCAGACGTGTCTGGGCCATGCATATCTCCCTGGGAGATATGTATATGCCTATGAAATTCTTCGCCCCCGAATTCTTGGCCATAATTAAAGAATTTAACTGTATGATACCAATTTATGCCGCGCCGACGGGACTCAGTTGTTGCCCCGCATTTTTATTTCCACCATGTTTTTCCTGTCCCCGGTGACCTGCACCGACGACTCCATCCTGTCGCTGCCTATATTATATTTGTCGCTCAAGCGGGCCGAGACGAGGTCCACCCTGCGTCTGGCCAGCGTCTGCGGGTCCCCTTCCCCGGAATGCGCGTAGCCTATCAGTTTTATCTGCGCCATGGGATAGTAGCTCAGCGTCTCGGCGATCTTCCCAAGCCGCTTTTCCCCGTCCTCCGTCACAGTGGCCGTTCCCTCCTCGAAACCGATCTTATAGGTCAACCCGGACTCCGAATGCGTTTTTTCCGTTCCGTCGTCCGAGGTCCTCTGCTCATCCGCCCCGGGGCCGTCGAGCGCGCTTTCGGCCGCCGCCGGCTTCCTTATGGACGCCTTGGCGGCCGCTTTCGCCGGCACGCCGGCCGGCCGCGCCTTTCTGGCCGTTTTCTTCCGGGCGGCGGCCCTGGCCGCCTTCGCCTTGGCGGCCGGAGCGCCCGCCAGCTGCCTGCCTAGGGCTTTCGCCGGAGCCGAGGACGTCCTGACCTCGGCCGCTGAAGGATTTATCACCAGGAAGCGGCGCAGATTCGATTCCCGGCCCTGTTCGTCGGAAGCCGTTATGGAAAACATGTATTTTCCGGGGGGATACGCTTCCCCAGCGAGGTTTTTGCGGCCGTTCCAGAAAGTCTGTCGACACAGCGGGCCGACGTCCTCCACCTTCTGCAGGGGAGATAGAGCGCTGTCCGGCCGGAGCGCGAAAACTTCCAGCCTCCAGGAAACGTCCCCCGAGAGCGGCTTGAAGACGGAGAATTCCACGATCGAACCGTCGCCTGAGTCCGTGGAGAGCGACGTCGGATATATCCCGAGCGAAACCCGAGGCGCTTCGGAGCGGGCTCCTTCCGGCTCCGAGAGCTTGGGCTCCTTGTCGTAATCCAGCAGAAGGATCAGCCCGCCCGGGTTGCCGAGCTCCGACGGGAACTTCATATCGGATTTTATCAGGTTCACGCTGATGCGGGACTGGGACAATCCCCTGGAGACCAGATAGGAATTGAGGGCTATCGCCTGCCGTATGGCCTTGATCTTCACGTCCTCTTCCAAAGTCCCCTCCGGGATTATGGTCACGGCGGCCTTGCCTAAAGTGAAAACAAGTCCGGCCAGGTCCGCGAGGGCCGGTCCTGCCTCCGCCTTAAAAACGGTGTCGCTGGAAAAGAAATACTTCGGGTCGAGGGATATGGCCCTGGGCATCGGCGCGGCCATGTATATCTTTACCGCCTCGACGGAATTGAACCTTTTCAGCAGCCCGGCGCGCATCGCGGATATCTTCTGGCTGATCCTGCGCGAAACCGCCTGGCGCTGGTCCTCGGCGTCCTCTTCGGAAGCCGCCGGCGCCGCGGACGCCTCTTCCGGCTTGGATTGTTTCGGGGCCGGCGCCGGCTTTTGCTGGCCCACTATCGCCCGCTCCTCATCGGCCGGCGGCGCCCCGGGTATGGAACTGGCCACCGAACTGATGCGGTTCGTGATCCTGGAAATATAATCGTTCGCTATCGCCTTTTCCGAGGGCGTGCCCTTGACCAGTATGTTCATGAAGCGGTCCATCGCCTCATTATCCTCTCCTTCCTGATAAAGCCGCATGGCCTGTTCCATGGTACGGCTCATGGGGGACGGCCCCCCCCCGGTCTGGCTGTTAAGGATGGAGATGCTTCCGGCCGCGAGCAGGAGCGCGGCGAAGAACACCGCGGCGTAGAACGCCCTGGAGGACCTGAGAAGCGCGGAAGTCAGCATGGCGGATATCTTTCTCATAAGCCGGTCGGACGCGCTCTTTACCGCCGTGCGGCCGGGCTCCCGGACCCGTAGCCGCGCGGCCGAGCCGCATCGCTCTCATATTTAAGATGTTTACATTTGCCCAAATATTACGGGAATGTTTCGCAGTTATTTCGGCCGGAAGGTCAGCGGGGAAGCTTGTTAAGGCGCTCGGCGACGGCCGCGTTCCCCGGCTCTCTCTGGAGCAGCTGTTCCCATTCCCGCCGGGCGGAAGCGAAGTCCCCCTCCCGCTCGTATACGACGGCCAGGCCGTAGCGCATATCGTTATCGTCCGGGCGGGACCTCAGGGCCTTCAGCAGGTCCTCTCTTGCGTTCCGGTCGTTCCCCGCCTTATAGTTGAGCCTGGCCCTCAAGGCCAGGGAATTAGGATTTCCGGGGGCCAGGGAGACCAGCTCGTCGGCTTCCGCCAGGGCCGCGCGCGACACATCCCCCGCCGCCAGCCGCCCCTGAACCGCCTGGAATTTGCCCAGCCAGGTCACGGCCGGGTCGGCCTTCTCCCGGAGCTGCGCCGCCGCTCCGAGCAGGTTACGGATAAGAAGGGCCGAAGCGGGGTCCGCCATTACTCCTTTCGCGTAGACGTCCCTGGCCGCTCGGTAATCCTTCCGGAGAGTGTGGAAGTATCCCAGAGTGTTAAGTATGGCCGGGTCCTCCGGGAAAAAGGCCGCGGCGTTGCGGAACACGGCCGCCCCCTCTTCGGCGTACCGGGTCCCGTCCTTAAGGTATATCTCGGACAGCGCGTTATAGACCGAACGGTTCAGTGGGTTGATGAACGCCGACATCTTCAGATTGGAGAGGGCCGCGGCCGCTTCCCCGAGACGCTTCTGCACTATGGCCAGGTTGAAATATATCTCGTCGTACCCGGCGTTGGACCGCAGCGCCTCTTCGTATGCCCATTTCGCGCCCTGGATATCGCCGGTGCGGGCGTAGGCGTTGGCGAGCTCATAATTATTATTAACCTCGCGTCCGTGGCTGTCGTAGGCCATCTTGAGCTCCGCAGCCGCTCCGGCGAAATCGTTGCGCCGCATGTCCTTGAATCCCCGGAAATAATGCATCTCCCGCCTGAACTGGGCCGTCCAGTACCACGCCCCGGCCGAGGCGGCCAGGATAAGCAGCGCTGCGGCGGCGGCGATCGGACGCTTCGAACCGGCCGGCGCGGCCCCCTGCGTCCCAGAAAGCCGCAGGGAAAACGAGCCCACTATCCACCAGAACAGCATGGCCGGCACCGCGAAATGCAGGGACACGTTGAACATATTGTCGGCGAACATCCCGGCGATGGCCGCCGCGAACGGCACGGACCAGAAGCGGTCGTCAGGCCCCGCGGCGGCTAGGTAGCGTCTGAAGGCGAGGAATAGCGCGGCGAACAGCCAGACGTAGACGCCCAGGCCTATAATGCCGGTCTGCGAGAACATCTCGAGGAGCTCGTTGTGAGCGTTGTTCGCGTGTGTGCGCAGGTTCCTTATCTCCGGATAGCGCAGCAGGAGCGGCCCCTGATAGAACGGGAAAAAGTTCTCGAAAAGCCCCCAGCCGTTTCCCAGAAGCGGGCTTTCCAGCCCCATCTGCCAGGCGCAGGTCCATATAAGCAGCCGCTGATGGAAAGAGGAGTATACCTTCTCCGGCTCGGCGTCCAGCGTCAGAGAGGACACGGACGCCATCTTGGTCACGCCTTCGGCCAGGCGGTCGGCCAGTCCCGAACTGAACGGTTTGAGGGACTGGGAAGGCCACAGCAGCAGAAGGAGCGCGGCCGCCGTGAAGAACCACTTCAGGAAACGCCTGTTCTCGGCGAACCTGGCCCGGTATTCCGCGAACAGGAAGACCGACCCGGCCGAGACCGCCGCCCCCACCCACGAGGAACGGGTCAGGCTGGCCATGAGCATGGCCTCGTATGATATGAAGATGGAGCCGTACAGCGCCCGCTGCGAAAACCTGCGCGCCGAGATCAGGCGCGCCAGCACGAACGGCAGCAGCATCACCAGATGCGAAGATATGAAGTTGGGGTTGCCGAAGGTCGACACCGAGCGGTTACCGTAAGGATTGAGCAGCCGGGGCCAGATAAGCTCTATGCCGAAATACTGGAGCGCCCCGTAGGCGGAAGCCAGCGCCGCGGTTACCAGGATGAGGTGCAGGAAGTCCTCCTGCGTGGCGCGGCGGACGAGGTAATAAGCCCAGCCCAGCCCGGCCAGCCACAGGAAGCCGCCGTACGGGTCCCAGAAACTGGCGAACAGGCCCGCGCCCTGGGGCGGGGACTTAAGCTGCGGGAACAGGAACCAGGCCCCTCCCCAGAGCATCATAAAGGCCAGCCAGGCGCCTGCGGACCGGCCGGGAGCGGAACCGTCGAAAGGGATCCTCTGGGCTATAAGGAAGACCAGCGCGCAGTTCACCGAGATGAACGCCGCCGCGCGCGTGAATTCGCTGAGCATGGACGGCCTGAAGAACGCGGCATGACCGAGATAGGAATGCGCGAAGCTCAGCGCCATCGCCGCCAGAAGGGCCGCCATCGGACCGCAGAGGATGCTCCGCGGGAAAGGCCAGACGCCGCTCCGTACGGCCGGGAACAGCAGGATGACGCCGGCCGTCAGCAGCGCGATATTCAGTATGGTGAACTGCAGATAGTATGGATTGCGCGTGAGGTCCGTGAAGAACAGCAGGGGCGAAACGAAAAAAGCCGCCACCAGCAGAAATGTCAGCGGAAAGCCCGCCCGCGCCGCCGCTGTATCCGGATTCTGTGCCATTCTGGAAAGCTATCGGCCCGGCGCGGCCGCAGGCGCCGGCGGCCGGTCAGGGTTATTTATCGGGCGGGAACCAGACATCGAGCCCGGGCGACGGCTTAAACTCCGTAATGCCCAGCCTTTGCTTGAGGGCTTCGTACTGAGCCCTGGCGGGCTGCGCGGCGGGGTTCAGTTCGAGCGCCTTGGCGTACGCCTCCAGCGCCTCCCGCGGCTTGTTCAGGGCGTACTCCACGTTCCCCAGGTAAGTATACGCCTCCAGGGTCCTATGCTGTTCGCCGCGAGCCCGGCCGGATTCCGTCTTCATGTTGTGGTAGCATTTCCAGCCGGACAGATTGCGCAAATACTCGCGCTCCGCGGATTTAAAATCCCTTCTGGCCACGTATATCTGGGCCTTACGGTAATAGTTGGGCGGATACACCGGGTCCAGGTTCTCGTACAGGTTTAGCCGGGCCAGGGCCTTGTCCAGGGCCTCCGAAGCCTGCTGCGGCTTGCCCTGCCCCATGTAATAGTCGTGCATCTTCATGTAGAGCGTACCCACCTGGTGATGCATCTGGACGTAGTTGGGGGCTATCCTACGGACCTTCTCATATGCAGCCATGGCCCTGTCGAAATCGGTGCGCGGCGAGTCCTTTTCGTCCCCCCATTCAGGCCGGTACTGCGGCGTCATATTGAACCTGTCGTTGAAGACGTTACCGGTGAAATAATAGGGCATTATGAAGTACGGATTGAACTTGTTCACCTTCTTATAGTGGGCTATCGCCTCCTCCCACTTGCCCTGTTTGGAGAAGTAGATGGCCATGTTGTGGTAGACGTCGGCCTTGAACCAGCCCCAGAAATAGTAAACAGGCACCATGGTCAGCATGATCACCAGCGGCACGGCCAGCGACACGCCTTTAAGGATTATATTGATGAAGGCGAAGGAAAGCCCCAGCGTGACGGCTAGGAAAACGGTCCACGCTATCCACCACTGCAGCACCTCTCCGCCGGTAGAGTAGCCGTTAAGAGCGCCCTGCAGCTCCGAGAACTCCCTCCAGAGCGCGAGAGCGGTATAGGCGACCACGCAGACCGCCGCCAGCCTGAGCGCCCAGAGCGCGCCCGTATACAAGTCGGAGGCCTGTTTCCCTTCGGAAGGATTATCGGGCCTTTCCTCCTTGTAGTGCAGCTCCCAGATCGCGTGACCGCGGGCCAGGTTTACTATGACCCCCGGCAGAAGTCCGAGGAAGATGCCGGAAGAGACGAAGCGCATGCTTACATCGGTGAAATTATGGAACAGCATGCCCATCAGGGCGGTGAGATACCCCATGATGTCGTAAGCCGCCGGCGGCGGACGCGCGCCCTTGAGATTCTCGGTCAGGGCGGAAAGGCCGCGAAGCCCGACGGTGACCACGAAGAAAATGAGCCACAGGTACAATCCGAAGCCTATGAGGCCGTTATCCATCCACTGCTCGAGGTGTTCCTGCTCGGCGTGGTCGGTCTCGGTATTATGCTTGCCTTCGATATGGAAGATTATGGGGCGCCTGAACGCCGGATATATCACCTTGAAACCGCCGACCCCGTTGCCTATCAGCGGATGGGTCTCCAGCATCTCCCAGGTCGACAGCCAGGTCGCCACGCGGAATCCTATGGAGTCCGGGCGGCGCATGGCGTAGACCAGGACCAGCGCCACCACCACGACCGCGGTGACCGCCAGGCCGGAGAATATCCTGAGCAGGCGCTTGCGCTCCACCTGGCTGAAAAAATACAGGTAGATCCCCGCGAAGATGCAGGACGAGATGCCGAAGCCTATCCAAGCCCCCTTCGTGTCCGTCGCGTACAGGCAGAGGAGGTCTAGCAGAAAGAGCGGCACCAGATACACGGACCTGGTCTTCAGGAACTGGGTGACTATTATCGGCAGGATGAGCACCAGGAAATTGCCGAAGAAATTGGGGTTGCCATAGGTGGAGAACACCCTCCACGCGAAGGCCCAGCGCCAGATGAAAGGGTCCAGCACCGGCCCGGTCTCTTTGGACGAAGCGAGGCGCGTGTCCATGAACTGGAGGAAACCGTAGAGTATGGCTATGTAGGCGGTTATGATCAGTATCTTAGTCAGGCGGTTGATGGCGCTCTCGTTGAATTCCCTGAGCACGATCAAGGAGACCGACATGTAGCAGACGTACCTGACCAGGTCGTCGACGCTGGGGCCCTTGTACGGAGCATGGAAGAAAGAGATGATCACATAGGCCAGGTAGGCGAAGAACGGGGCCAAGAAGACGAAGTCCTCTTTCCGGAAGGCCTTGCGGCCCTCCAGCGCCAGCAGGGACACCCAGAGGCCGATAAGAGAAAAACCGCCCATCTGGAGAAGCGTTATCTTGACCTGCGCCGAATCGTAGGTGCGCAGGTAGAAAGCGTCCGAGACCAGCAGATAGAGAAGAGGGAGCCACCACCAGATCACTTTCCTGGCCAGGGCCACGCCGGGGGCGAAATTTATGTCGGAGAATTCCTGGAGGTCGGGATAGCTTTTTTTTGCCATATCACTTCGCAGACGCCGTCCGTCAAAGCAGCTGTCGGCCTAAATGCGCGGGAGTTGGCTTCAAATCCCATCAAATTCAACAGCCGAGGATGGGATTTGAACCCACAACCTATCGCTTACGAAGCGATTGCTCTACCGTTGAGCTACCTCGGCGACTGGTTCTAATTATATAGTAAATTAAAAGATAATTCCACTTTCACCAATGAAAAGAGCCGGGCTATCCCCGGCTCCGGTGGCCAATTTGGTGGCTTTTACATGGACACCAGGCCCAAAACAAAGCCCCGCAAAGCACAACAAAACAGAACAAACCCTATTACAGTTGCCTTTCACAAGGTATTTCACCTATTTCAACTGGTCTGAATTACAGGGGGAAGGTCAGCGCACCTACGTATACTC
>JAKLEK010000289.1 GCA_022703115.1 Elusimicrobiota bacterium | reverse complement strand
CGCGCTTTTGTGGACGAGAACGGGAATAATTTCAAGGACGTGATGGAACCGTTCGCTTCCGTGGCGTCATCGGTCACCGCCAGCACCGATACCGCCGGGGTGAACCTGAACATCAGGAACCCCGGTACCGGCGCGGTGGGCAATTCCTCGCTCTCCGGCTACATAAGCTACACTCCGATCCCCGGGCAGGGCTACGTTTCCACCGGCAGCGTCTGGGTCGGCTGGGCGGGGGACGAGAACTTCGACAATATCTTCTACGCCCAGACCATCTCCACTTTCACCTGGGACGCCGTGTCCTCGACCTGGGCTTATTCCAGGAGCGGAGTACTCGGCGGCACCAGTTACTACATGGCCGCTTTCCTCGACATGAACTCCAACGGCCAGCCCGACGAGGACAGCGGAGAGCCGATCGGCTTCTATTCGTCCGGCGGGCAGATGGCGCCGCTCTACGTGCCGGCCTCTTCGGCCGTGGTCAGGGATATCTTCATGGTGTCCCCGTCCACCGGTTATATTTCCGGAGTCGTGCATTACTACGGCGCGATGACCGGCTCAGCCATGGTGCAGGCCTGGAACCGGGCCTGCGATAACGAGGGCGGAAATAAGAACTGCTCCTCCAGAAGCTATTTTAACGTAGTGAGCACGAGCGTGACCGATTATCCGTTCACGCTCCGGTTCCTCGATCCCACGACCAGCTATCAGATGTCCGCCGTGATGGACCTGAACGGCAATAGGATGACGGACCCGGGCGAGCCGAGCGCCTTCCTGCCTTCCTATGTGGTTACGGGGACCACTGCCGCGGTACTGACCATGATGGACCCGGGCCAGATGGCCGGCGGGAACATTGGGGAGATCTCCGGCATCATCACCTACGGAGGACATCAGGGCGGGAACAAGATAGTGCGCCTGTTCCGGGGGAGTTTCGGCGGAGCGCCCATTCATACGCTCGATGTCACGGCGAGGTGTCTCGGAAATTCCTGTAATTACACGCTGTCCGGGCTGCCTCTGGCGAGCGACTACTACGTGGACTCTTTCGTGGACACCAGCTTCAACGGTCAATACGAACCGGCTGCGGAGCCGTACGGCCGCATAGCTTCCCCGATATCTCTGACCCAGGCTACTCCCGTTTCCAGGAACAACTATTTCACCCTGGACGATCCTGGTACGGTCATCGTCTCCACCGGCAGCAATTCGCTTTCGGGGAGCATCACGGTGCGCGGGGCGGCCTCCGGCGGCGTTATAAGGACCAGACTGTACGCTTACAGCGGCAGCCGGGACGCCATGCAGGTGCCGGTGCGCGTCGCCACTTATACCTACTCCGGCAGCGCCGCATACAGCTTCCCGGACCTGCCCGCCGGGAGCTATCTGGTGCAGGCCTACGCGGACCACGACGGGGACTTCGTCGCGGACAGCACCGAGGCCTGGGGCCAGAGCCGGACCGCGGACAACGGCATAGGGATGGCTTCGCCTGAAGAGCAGAAAAGCTTCTCCATCTGCGTCCGCACCCCCATAACCGCCGGGCAGACCCTGAACGGGTCCCTGGAAACCACCGACTGTTCCAGCTCCGAGCGCAACGCCTACGAGGACCGCTACTCCTTCCAGGGCAGGGCCGGGGACATCGTTACGGCGGAGATGCTCGCTTCCGGTTTCTCCGATACCTATCTGTACCTGTACGGGCCGGTGGTGACCGGGACCAATACCTATACCGGAGGCTCCAGCCAGGCCCCCAACGCCTATAACCTGCTCGCCGCCGACGACGACGGCGCCGGCAACCTTAATTCCCGCGTAAGCGGAGTTATCCTGCCGGTGGACGGGGTCTATACCATAGGCGCGGCCTCCTACGGCAACAGCATAACCGGGGCCTACACCTTGTCGCTGCGCGTTTCAGGCGGCAGCAACGGCTCCATAGCCGGCACGGTCAGGTACAACGGCACCCAGGGCGGCAGTCTGAACGTGGGCCTGTTCAACTCCGACCCGAGGAATTCGCAGGGGGCCCAGCCTGTAGCCGGCGTCTCCATGAACGTCCCGGGTGATTTCGCGTTCAGCGACCTGCCGACCGGGACCACCTATTACATCGCCGGTTTCGTGGACGTGAACGCCAATAACTCCCCGGACAGCGGCGAGGACTTCGGGCTTTATCCGAACCCGGTAACGCTCCGTATCGGTCAGAACGTGTCCGGCCTGCTGCTGGAGATAAACGCCAGCACCGAGGCC
>JAKLEK010000288.1 GCA_022703115.1 Elusimicrobiota bacterium | reverse complement strand
GCGGCGTAATCCGTTACCACGCCCGCGCGGTTAACCGCAGCGACACGGAAGTGGTATGTGGTATTGGGGGCGAGGCCAGAAGCGGACAGAGAGAGCGCGTAAGTATCCGAAGAGACCACCTCCGCTCCTTCCGGTTCGAGCGGGTCCGGAGCAGTGGAAAACGCCACCCGGTACAGCGTGCCTCCCGAGTTTCCGTTCGGCGACCAGCCGAAAACCATGGCGTTTTCCTCAACGTCAGCGAAACCCGCGGCGGAAGGAACGTCGGCCAGGGTCGATATGCCCCGCGGGGCGGTGTAGTAACTTATACTCGCTCCGTTCCCGATAATAGCCGCGACACGGAAATAGTACGTGGTATCGGCGGATAGTCCGGAGGAACTCAGATAGGTATTGTAAGTATCGGAAGACGTGACCTGCGCCCCCCCGGGAGCAAGCGGATCAGGCGCCGTGGAGGCCAGCACGCGGTAGCCGGCCCAGGAGACGTTGCCGCTGCACGACCAGTCGATGCGCACCGAGCCTTCTCCGACCCCGGAAAAGCCCGAGAAGACCGGCGCATGAAGCCTGGCCTGGGCGGTGGCGCCGACGGACAGATAGCTCCACGCGTCCCAGGATGAACGCGCCTTGATAGCGAAATAATAAGTGGCGCCGCCTTCAAGCCCCGGAACGGACAGCTGCTCCGCGGAACCTGGGGCTCCCGGCGCGGGAACGGCCGCAAAATCCGTCACCGAAGCGGACAGGAAGAACCGCGCCTCGTCCAGCGCCGGGGCTTCTACTGGGACGCTCGAATAGCGCAGTTCGTAGGCCGCGGCCGTGCCGGTGGAGCCGTCCGCAGCCGGCGAGGTCCAGGACAGGAGAACGCTTCCGTCCGCCGGACCGGTTGAAGCGGATAGATCGGTAACGGTACGGGGCCAGGCCATGAGGTCGCCCAAGCCCAGCACAAGAACATGGTTCTCCGAAGGGAAGAAAGACTGGACGAACCCGCCGGCGCCGGTCAGCATATTGTAATTATTGGAAGACAGGCCGTCCCGCCCGGCATAATCCACAACAGCTGGCAGTATTTCGTGGTTTGGGCCGGAAAAGGAACCCGCATGGGAAGTAACGGTCAGGGCTATAAAAATAAAAGCTGGCAACAGCTGGAACGGTTTTCCCGCCAGCCGCCTGAATGCCGCTTTTTTCCGGACCTGCTCCGCTGTCATAGTCGTGTGTTATTCCCAGCCCGGCTCGATACCAGCCGGGATTCGGTTCAATACATCACTATAACCATTCCCGGCGCCCCCGCTCCGCCGGCGCCGGCGCCTTTTCCGCCCCCCCCACCGCCTCCGGGCTGCTGCCCGGCTTCGCCGGCCGTCGCGACCTCTGACGCGTTCGCCCCCGTCTGGCCCATGCCGCCGGCGCCGCCGAACGGACTCGCCCCTCCGTTGCCGCTGCCGGCCCCGTCCGCCGCCAATCCATTCCCACCCTTCTGCCCGGTCATATTGATGGTCCCGCCCGAGGCCGTTCCGCCGGCGCCGCCCGTCGCGGAAGTCGTACCGAGCCCCCCGTTCGCGGTCAGGGTGACCGCGCCCCCGAAGCTGCTGTTGCCGCCGTTGCCGCCGTCTGAAGTACCGCCTGAGCCCACAGTCACGGCCGCGTTAGCGGTCACAGCCACAAGCCCGGCGCTGTAGCCTCCGCCTCCTCCGCCTCCGTCCGATTGATTGCTGGCGCCGCTGCCTCCACCCCCGCCCCCCCCCCACACCTGAACATAGACCATGGAAACACCCGGGGGTCTGGTCCAGGTATGATTGCCGGCGGTATTATATACGGTGATATTGTTAGGTATTCCGATAGTCCTGATCCCCGCGCCGGTACCGATCTGCAGAAGGTCGTTATCCCGATCCCAGGCGAGCTGCCCTTCGGCGGTGCCCGCTGAAACATCGGTAGCCTGCGGCAGTCTGAACCCCTCGGTAGTGGCCGAATTGTCCACCCCGGACATATCCAGCAGAACACCGTCCGATAATGTCTGGTTCCCGGTGAACGTATTGGCGCCAAGAATGGCGGCGGTCCCGGATATTTTGGAAGGAGAAATGGACCCGGCCAGGTCCTCGTTGGTTATTATGCCGTCGGTGATCTGGCTTCCGTTTGTTACGGAGTTCACTGCGAGCGAGGAGGCTATCACCGTAGCCGGCAGGCTGCCGGACGCGATCGCTCCCGGTTCCACCTTCCCCGCCGCGGTGATGGTG
>JAKLEK010000287.1 GCA_022703115.1 Elusimicrobiota bacterium | reverse complement strand
CGGAAGAAGATCGAAGGGAAAGGCAACATGCTGCGCAAGGCCGAGGACATAAAAAAACTGGGCGCCAGGGCCTCCAAACAGATCCCTCACGACGCTCTGGAAAGAGCTGAACAGTAGCCCCGGCTTCGGAGCCGGGGCCGCGCGTCCCGCCGCGGACCGGTATCTATGACGTCTATCCTGGAAAAAGACACGGAACTCAGGTTCCCGCACGCGATGCTGATAAGCGCGTCCGCCGGGTCCGGCAAGACCCATACGCTCGCCCGCCGCTGCGTGCAGTTCCTGCTTTCCGAGCGGGTCCCGGACAACGACCTGTCCGGGCTGCTGGCCGTCACGTTCACCAATAACGCCGCCAAGGAGATGAAGGCCCGGATCCTGGCCTGGCTGAAGGACCTGGCTCTGGACCGGGACCCCGGCAGGATGGAGGATACCCTGGCGCTCGTCTCGCTCGGCCGCGGCGAGATACGCGCGCGGGCCGCCGCCCTGGTCGAAAGGATAACCACCGACTATTCGGATTTCCACGTACAGACCATAGACAGTTTCCTGGCCCGGATCATGGCGGCTTCCTCCGACGAACTGCGCCTGCCGTTCAGGGCCGAGATAACCATGGCCTACGACAGCCTGATCGAGGCGGCCCTTTATTCCATGTTCTCCCGGATCGGGAGCCCGGACCTGCCCGCGGAGAACGTGGACAGGTTCCTGGCGGTGCTGCCCAAGACGGGGTCCTATCCGTGGGACCCGGCCGAGCGGGTGAGGGAGAACTTCGCCAGCTTCCTGGCCCGGGAGGGCGGAACCGCCGGGGTCCTGGCAGTTCCGGAGGGGGACGCCGAGAGCGCCGTGAAGGCCGCGTTCTCGGACGTGCTCGCCTCCTGCGCCGCGCTCGCCAAGCGCTTCGGCGGGGGGCTGGTCAGGCCTGGTCCGGCGGCGGCCATAGCCTCGGGCAGCGTGACCGACTTCCTTTCCGAATATAATTTCAAATACGGGATCTTCAACGGCGTTAAGAGGAAGAGCTTCCCGGCCGGCTGGGAGAAGGACTTGGAGGTCCTGAACGCGCAGGTGGTCGCGCTTACGGAGCTGAACTCCGCCGCCTATTACCGCCCTTATGTGGGCATCTACGGCAGGTTCAAGGCGGAACTGGAGCGCGTAAAGCGCGGCAAGACGGACGTTATCCATATAAGCGACATAGCCAGGAAACTGTCCTCCTATATGAACTCCGGCAGCGTGCCCGAGATCTACCTCCGGCTGGGCGAGCGGGTCTCGCATTTCCTCATCGACGAGTTCCAGGATACCAACCGGCTGCAGTGGGACGTTATGCGCCCGCTGGTGGAGGAGGCGCTTTCCAGGTCCGGCTCCCTATTCGTGGTGGGCGATATCAAGCAGGCCATTTACATGTTCCGCAACGCCGATTACAGGATAATGCGCGATTTCCTCGACAAGGCCGAAGGAAAGAAGCCGGACTCCTCCTATCTTTCGCTGGCGCCGCTGGGAGGGGAGCTGAAGTACGCCGACCTGCCCGTGAACTACCGCTCGGACGGGAAGGTGCTCGCCCACGTCAACAGGCTGTTCCGGGAACGGCTCAAGGGCTTCCCGGAACTCATGGGGGAGGACATTACCGAACTTTCCGCCTGCGCCCAGTCTGTTCCGGAGGAGCGCCTGGTATCGGGCTACGTGCGGACAGGCGTGCTGGAACAGGAGGATATCGACGACCCGGCCGGGCCCAGGGACTGGCTGCTCGGCGTCCTGCGGGAGGCGCGCGAACGCTATCCCCTCAACGAGATAGCGGTCCTGGTGGCCAAGAACAAAAGGATAGGGCCGGTGGTGGAGTGGCTGACCGGGGCCGGCATACCGGTCGCCTCGCTCGGTTCCCTGGACATACGCAAGCGCGCGGTGGTGGCCGAGCTTATCTCCTGCCTCAGGTTCCTGGAGACCCCTTCCGACGACCTCGCTTTCTCCGAGTTCATAACCGGCCGCGTTTTCACCGCGCTTACCGGCCTGAAGCGGGCCGATACTCTGGATTTCATTTTCCGGGCCAGGGCATCCCAGTCCGGCCGGCCGCTCTACGCGGTCTTCCGCGAAGATCCGGAATACGGGAAATACTGGGACCGTTTTCTGGACGAGCCGTTCCGCCGGGTCGGCTATCTCCCGCTGTACGAGCTGGTCTGCCTGATGTTCTCCGGTTTCCGCCTCTTCGATAATTTCCCGCAGGAACAGGCCTTCCTGTCG
>JAKLEK010000286.1 GCA_022703115.1 Elusimicrobiota bacterium | reverse complement strand
GGGGGGGCCCGCGTTCGGACAGGGCTCAGGCGCCACCGGACTGGGATCCACGGGGGACCAGGTTGTGGCCCAGCAGGAGGAGATAACCAAATCCTGCGCCAACCTGGCCGACTGGGACAAGGTGGCCTGCATCAAGAACAAAATGAGAGAGAGGTTCAAGGAAGCCCACCCGTGCGTAACCAGCGCGATGGAAAGACCCTGCAGCCACCTGGCCGGACCGAATCGCATGGACTGCATAAAGCAGAAGATGGAGGAATGCAAGGCCCAGCGCGAGGAATTCAAGGCCGAAAGGAAGGAGAAGTTCAAGGAGAACCACCCCTGCGCGGCGGCCGTGATCTTCACGCCCTGCAGTTCCCTGACAGGGGACGCGCAGAAGACGTGCAGGCAGGAACAGGCGGCTAAGTGCAAGGCCAAGCGGGAAGAAGTCAAGGCGGCGGCCGAAGAGAGACGGGCGCAGCGCAAGGAGAAATTCATGGAGAACCACCCCTGCGCGGCGAACATCATCTACACGCCCTGCAACGCGCTGAGCGGCGCGGAACTCACGACCTGCCGGGCCCAGCAGTCGGCGAAGTGCAAGGCCAAGAGCGGGAACTAGGCCGCGGCCTTTCCCGCATAAAAAAGGCGGCCCCCCGGGGGGCCGCCTTTTTTTGTCCCTCCGCCCCCGCGGGCGGTCCGGCTACAGGCGCTTCAGCGCCAGGCCTATCCGGCGCAGCGACTCGGCCTTACCCAGCAGTTCGGCTATCTCCACGGCCCCGGTGGGGGTCACCGCAAGGCCTGAAAGCGCTATGCGCAAAGGCCACATGACGGCTCCGATCTTGGCGCCCCTGGCCGCGGCGCATGAGGACGCGGCGCCGTATATGCCGCCGTGGTCCCAGACGGACAAGCCCCCCAGAAGCCCCTCCAGCTCCGACAGCACCGCCTTGCTGCCCTCCAGCGTGGTCTTGTTCTTCTTGTTAACGAACAGGTCCACCGGATAATCCTCCGCCATGCCGGTAAAGAAGGCGGTCATCGCAGGCAGGTCGGAAAGCTTCTCCACCTTTCCCTGCAGAAGAACGCTGAGCCTTTTCACGTCCAGACCGGCGGCCACTTTTTCCGGATAGAACTTCATGAACCGTTCATGCGCGGCCTCGGGACTCATGGCCCTTATGTGCTGGCCGTTCAGCCAGGCGAGCTTGACTTCGTCGAAAATGGCCGGGGACTTGCCGATGCGCGATATATCGAACTCAGAGATCAGGCCGGCCTTGGTGAAGAACTCCTGCTCGGTGCCGGGATTCCAGCCCAGAAGGGCGATGTAGTTCAGTATGGCCTCCGGCAGGTACCCTTTTTCCAGGAAATCGGACAGGGCCACGCTGCCCTCCCGCTTGGAAAGCTTGCGCCCCTCCTGGTTAAGGATGTGCGGAAGATGGATATGCTCCGGCACGTCCCAGCCGAAAGCCCGGTAAAGCAGTATATATTTCGGGGTGGAAGATATATACTCGCAGCCGCGCATAACGTGCGTGATACCCATCAGGTGGTCGTCCACCACGTTGGCGAAATTATAGGTAGGGTAGCCGTCGCGCTTGAGCAGGATCTGGTCGTCCAGCTGTTTATGCTCCACGGTTATGGGCCCGTACACGAAGTCGTTGAACGTGGTAGCGCCTTCCTTATCGATTCTCTGCCTTATGACGTAAGGCATGCCCTTGGCCAGACTGGCCTTGGTTTCGTCCTCGCTCATCCGGCCGCAGCGTCCGTCATAACCCAGGATAGGCCCGTCCTGCTCCTCCCCCGGCTCCTCCTGTTTCTCCTGTTTATCGCAGAAGCAGCGGTAAGCGGCCCCGGAGGACACGAGCTTCTCGGCGTGTTCCCGGTATATTCCAAGGCGCTCGCTCTGCACATAAGGTCCGACCGGGCCGCCTATATCCGGACCCTCGTCATGCTCCAGCCCCGTGACCGACAGACTGTCGTAAATGACGCGCACGCTGTCCTCGACCAGACGCGCCTGGTCGGTATCCTCTATCCTGAGGATGAACCTGCCGCCATGCTTCCTCGCGTGCAGGTAGGCGTAAAGCGCGGTGCGCAGATTGCCGATATGCATGTAACCGGTCGGACTGGGGGCGTATCTTGTTCTTATATCCATGGTAGGGCCTATCGTTGCCATCGGCCAGTTAGCCATCTGGAATTACTTACCGGCTAACAGCTGGAAGCCAATAGCCGTGTAATCGTTAATTCTATCAAATATAGCC
>JAKLEK010000285.1 GCA_022703115.1 Elusimicrobiota bacterium | reverse complement strand
ATAACCGAACCGCGCGAACACATCACGTTCCCGTACCTGACGCACGAGACCTTGGTATCCTTTTCGGTCAGACTGCGGCAGGCGGCCTGGGCCACCTTCTCCATCAGGGCCTTGGTCATGCCCATGGCGTTGACCGGATACACGGCCTTGTCCGTCCCCAGGCAGACCAGGCTGTCCACCTTGTGCTGGATGGCGGACTCGATCACGTTGCTGCTGCCGAGGATATTCGTCATCACGGCCTGCATCGGGAAGAATTCGCAGGAAGGGACCTGTTTCAGCGCCGCCGCGTGGAAAACCATGTCCACGCCCTTCATGGCCTGGTCCACGCTGCTCCGGTCACGCACGTCGCCGATATAGAACTTTACCTTGGGGTTGTTCAGCTGGATCCGCATGTGCTCCTGCTTGAGCTCGTCACGGCTGAAAATGCGCACCTCCCGGAAATCCTGGTTTATTATGGTCTTCAGCAGTTCGTGCCCGAAAGAGCCGGTCCCGCCGGTTATCAGAATGGTCCTGTTCTTGACGATATTTATCATGCCTCTCCCCTCCATTTCCCGTAAGGCGTGGCGTCGGCCGCCATGTCCAGGGCCATCCTGCGCCAGGACGGGCACTTGAAGCCGGCGGCCTCCTCGAACCTGGAACCCTTGAGGTCCCTTTTGCACTCGAAAACGTCTTCCGGCTCTATCTCCACGTCCAGCTTGTAGGCTTCCTTCAGGAGCATGAGCAGTTCGTACTTGGAGACCGTCTCGCTGGACACATGATAGAGACCGTTCAGGGCCGGGAACTTAGCGATCAACTCGCCTACCAGCTCGGCCAGACGATTGGACGTAAGGCCGGTGAACATGGCCCTGCGGAAACCTTTTATCTTCCTGCCTTTCTGGGCCAGGAACCACTCCAGCAGCTCGGTCCCCCCGAAGATCTCTCGGCCGATGAACGAGGACCTTATCGTCAGCGCGCAAGGGGCGATGACGTCGCCGAGGGCCTTGGTCGTCCCGTAGAGGTCCCTCGCGTCGGGCGGATCGTCCTCGCTGTAGCCGCCCTTCCTGCCGTCATAGACGCAGACCGTGCTGAAATGGATGAGCCTGGCGGCGCGCCTTGAACACCATTCCGCCAGCTTATGCGGCAGCAGCGCGTTGATGGAGATAGCCGAGACCTTGTCCAGGGCTTCTTTGCTCCGCAGCGTAACCCCCGCGCAGTTCACGATCACGTCCGGTTTGATCCGTTCGAGAAGCGCGGCGGCCGCGGAAAAATCCCGCAGGTCCACCGAATCGGCCACGTTCGGCCCGGAGAAAAGCCCGCACCGGGCGTAATGCTCCCTCGACTTCCGTATCGACACGAAAGTATCCGGGAACCTCGCCGGCAGGACCTGCCAGAGCTTATGCCCCAGCGTCCCTCCGCCTCCCAATATCAATATACGTTCAGCCATTGATCCAGCTCTTTTCCGGTATTAAATAATACAATTTTTCAGGCGCCGCGGCCCAGACAAGCGCGGCATATCCGTGCCGGCCCGGGCCGGATAGCCACCGGCTAGACATCGGAAGGCTTCTCTGCCGCGGCCTCAAGAAGCGTCCTGATCGTCAGCTCCGAGGTGAGATGCCAGGAAAAATCGGCGTTCCGGGCCAGCACCTTCTCCCGCACGGAACACCGCTCTTCGGACGTTCGGTCCAAAGTCTCAAAGATCCTGCGCGCCAATGCCACATAATCCCCGGCCGGATAGTGAAGGGCGCTGCCCCCGAAGGCCTCCGGCAGCGGCGCGCTGTCAGTTGCGACGCACTCGCAGCCATGGGCCAGCGCCTCAAGGACCACCACTGCAAGAGCCTCGACTCTGCTGGTCATGACGAAAGCACGGCAGCGATCATAGCACCAGGTCATCTCCTCATTGGAAAGCTGTCCGGCCCAGCAGATATCCTCTGCGACACCGAGTTTTTCCGCCAAAGCTTTGAGGCGGCCATGGTACGTCATCATATTTTTCCGCGCGGAACCGGCGACGACCACCCTAAGCGGGCGCCCGGCGCGCCTGGCATACTCCGCGCAAAGGATCATATCCTCAAGTCCGCGATACAGCTCTATGGATCCGGCTGTGAACATAAAATCATCCCACCCTGACTCGGGGATAATGCCGGGGCGTACCGGATTCGCGGCCGGAACAGAATTGCCGAAATAGATAAGCCGGATCTTTTTTTCCGGTATTCGCCAATCGCGCATCAGGAACAGGCGGACAAAATCGGACATCGCAATGACACGCACAGCCTTGTGAACCGCGATACGGGTCT
>JAKLEK010000284.1 GCA_022703115.1 Elusimicrobiota bacterium | reverse complement strand
GCGGAAGGTGAACAGAGTGGTGCTTCTCGCCTTTCCTAGCTAGGGGATGGGTGGAGCGAGGGAAGCGAAAAGATGGCCCGGGCGGCAGGACCCCGAACTCGCAATACCCCCAGGGTCACAACAGAAACTGTCGGAGGCGTGCTCCGCAAGCCCCACCTCTGACATCCCAGCGGACCCGGAACAACCAGCCGAGGGACGCATGTAGAACGATGTTTAAGTGAGTGGGAGATTTATTCTATCGGTCCGCGGAGGGTTCTTCGTGGATGGTGACCCGGTCAATGCCGGGGAGTCTGGCGCGCAGACGGCTCTCTATCTTAGCGGACAGGTCATGCGCCTCCGAAAGCGAAGAGCTCTCGGGCATGCTCAGATGCAGCGAGATCAGCAGGCCCCTTTCAGCGCGCCGGACCCTGATATCGTGCGGCCTCGCTCCGGAAGGAAAAGGGAAATCCGCCAGCGCCTCGGCCGCCTGGACCGAGTCGGCCTCTTCGACGGCCGACACCGCAGCCGCCTGCCCGGCCGGCTCCAGATGCGAAGTCACCTCCGCGAAACAGAAACCGGAATCCCTTATCTCTCGCTCCAGCGCCTCGGCCTTCTCGTGCGCCTCCCCGAGCGTGAACGAAGGGTCCGCCTCCAGATGGAGCTCCAGACAGCGCCTTCCTTTTTCCTCGTAAACCTTGATATTATGCGCTCCGAACCCGTGCTTCCCGGCAAGGCTGCGTATGGAAGCCGACAGATCGTCCCCGCCGCAGGGCTCGACATGCACCACCACATCCGCCTGCGGAAAAGCGGACTTTATGGAAGCCTCGGCCGCATCCGCGATGCGGTGCGCCCGCTCGAAACTGGCCCCGCGCTCCACCGCGATAGCCACATCGGCGAAAACCTCCGGGCCGGAACGCCTTACCCGGACCTTCAGCACGTCCGACACCCCCGGCACCCTGGCCGAATTCGTCACCGCCTCGGACAGTCCGTCCGGAATGGCGTCCAGAAGATCGTTCACCGACTTACGCCCCAGCCGCCAGCAGGCCCCAACTACTATCGCGGCCACGCCCAGCGCCGCCGCCGCGTCGGCCTTGGCTAGCCAGGGCAGGGAAAGAGCGGACGAGGCCAGTACGCAGCAGAGCCCCAGCAGGACCACTCCCGAGGACCATATATCCGTCTGGAAATGCAGGGCGTCGGCCTCCAGGGCCTGGCTGCCCCACTTTACCGCCGTACGCCGGAGCGCCCGGGAACGGGAAATATCCACCGCTATGGAAAAAAGGATGACCAGAAAGGACCAGACGTTGACCTGTACCGCCTTATCTACGAAGAAGAGCCTTTCCACCGCCTCCCACACTATCCAGACGCAGGTCAAAAATAGGAGGGCCGTCTCGAACAGAGCGGACAGATTCTCGACTTTTCCGTGCCCGTACGCATGGTCGGTGTCAGCCGGACGGCTGGAGACCCGCACCGCCCAATAGGTCACGGCCGCGGCCAGCAGGTCCAGCGCGGAATGCGCGGCCTCAGAAAGGATACCCAGACTGTTGGTCCAGAACCCTACGCCCAATTTCGTGCCGGTCAGAAATACCGCCGCGCAGACCGAGCTCAGCGCGACCGCTCTCTTTTCGCGGTCAGCCTCTTTCGAAAAACGACCCGCCGGACCCCTCTCCGCCTCTCCGACCGACATGACCGGCCTCCGGTGTCCCGCGGGCATAAAAAAACCGCGGGACCATGTAATAAAGTCCCGCGGTCTTCAGCCCGCTGCCTGTAAGGCCCGGCCGCGCCCCTGGAAGGGCCGCCTGTTCAAGATTTTCAAGATGGTACAAATTTGCCTTTTGACGGTCAACCGAGATTTTGCGCTTTAACCGGCGCTCTTAAAATGGTATTTTTATATATAAGCTGCGCCGGAACAAGCGTTGGCGCGGTAGTTTATAGGCTTTAAGGCATGACGACGAACCCAACTACCGCCGGAAACGATCCCGGCGCCAGGTCAGAACCGGCACTTATCTCCGGAGGCATGGGCGTCCATATTTCCTGCTGGCGGCTGGCCCGTGCGGTCTCCATGATGGGGGGCATAGGCGTGGTCTCCGGTACCGCGCTTGAGTTCGTTTATCCACGTCTTCTCCAGAACGGCGACGCCGGCGGCCATATACGCAGGGCTTTCGAGGAGCTGTCCCGGCGGCAGCCCGCCCTCGCGGAATCGCTTTCGCGGCTCTTCAATAAATATTACGTGGAAGGCGGGAAACCGCAAGGGGACCCCTACAAGGCCGTCCCCGACGGCAGGCTCTCCCGCGTGGAAGGCGGCTCCGGCC
>JAKLEK010000283.1 GCA_022703115.1 Elusimicrobiota bacterium | reverse complement strand
TTTCCGGTCTCATCTTATGTTCTTCAGTATCTCTTTCGTCGCCTTGGAGCGGTTCAGGGTGTAGAAATGCACTCCGGGGGCGCCGCCGGCCAGCAGGTCGCCGGCCTGGCGTGAGGCGCAGTCGACGCTGAACTTCAGCAGTGAATCCTTGTCCGCCGCGTACTTCTCCACCCCTTCCCTGATCTCATCGGGAAGGCGGACGCTGAACATCCTTGTAAAGTTCTGCAGCTGCTTATAACTGGTAAGGGGCATCAGCCCCGGCAGGATGGGGACGGTCACGCCGGCCGCGCGCGCCTTCTCCACGTAATCGAAATAGAACCGGTTGTCGAAGAACAGCTGGGTTATCACGAACTCCACCCCGGCCGCGGTCTTGGCCTTCAGCGCGTCCAGGTCCGAAGCCATGTCGGCCGCTTCCGGATGTTTTTCAGGATAGCCGGCCCCGCCGATGGAGAAGCCGCCGATGGCTTTAAGGTCGGCCGCCAGCTCCGAGGCGTAACGGTATTCCCGCTTGGGCGGAAGGCCCTCTATATTGTGAATATCCCCGCGCAGGGCCAGGACGTTCTCGATCCCCATGGTCTTGAGGCGTTCGGCGATAGCCCTTATCTCGTCCCGGCTGTGCCCGACGCACGTAAGATGCGCCATCACCTCCAGCCCTAGCTTCTCCTTGATGACGCCGGAGAGGGCCACGGTCCTGTAGGGAGTGGAGCCGGTGGAAGAATTGGTTATAGAGATGAAGTCGGGACCGAGGGACCTGAGGTCCTTCACCGTCTCGAACAGTTTTTCCGCGTCCTGAGCGGTCTTGGGCGGATAGAACTCGAAAGAGAAAGTCTTTCTCGGCCTTTTAAGCAGTTCGGTTATCTTCATATAAGGCGGCCTTTATTTCGGAAAACCGGCCCTGGAGGGCGGCCAGTATATGAACCAGGCCTTGCCCTTTATCATGTGCGCCGGGACCGGCCCCCAGTAGCGGGAATCGCAGGAACGGTCGCGGTTGTCGCCCATCACCAGATAGCTTCCCTGAGGCACCGTCACCGGGCCGAAATTGTCCCTGACCAGCTCCGATACCATCCTGGAGAGCGCCCTGTTCTCCCACAGGGACTGGTAGTCCGCGGGCGGGACCCGGCCGGCGGACGGACGGGGGTAACGGGCCGGGTCCAGATACTGGGTATACGGCTCCGGCGCCAGTTTTTCCCCGTTCACGTAGACGGCCCCGTTCCTTATTTCCACGGTCTCGCCCGGCAGGCCGATCACGCGCTTGATGAAATCCTTCCCATACTGGCGGCCGCCGCACTGTTCCTCGGCCGGGTCGGAAGAAGGGAACTGGAACACTACTATATCACCGCGGTCTATCTTTCCGAAAGACAGCACTTTCTTTTGCGTATACGGTATGCGGAACCCGTAGATGAACTTGTTCACGAACAGGTGGTCCCCCTCAAGGAAGGTGTTCCTCATGGAACCCGAGGGGATCTTGAACGCCTGAACGAAGAGATACATGACCACGGAGGCGAGCACCACGGCGGAGAAGATAGTCTCGGACCATTCCATATCCTCGGCCATCGGGCCCGGCGCTTCAGACGCGGCCTTACCCGCGTTCTTCTTGCCGGCCTTTTCGTTCCGCGGAACGGAGCGGGGCTTGAAATAGGACCATATCCCCCCTGCGAAGGCGGCCATAATTCCGTAGAGGAGCTGCGTCCTGGAGAACAGCAGGCCCGCCGCGACCTCCCCCTTCCGGTTGTCCAGGCTGACCATCAGCAGGACCACGCCTGAGAAGGAGACCATGGCGACGAACAGAGAATGCCAGGCGCGCGCGAAGTCTTCGGACCCGAACCGTCCCTTCTTGTCGAAACGATGGGTCAGGAACAGATACGCGCCGGCCAGCATGCCTATCCAGAAAAGTTTCTCTTCCACTTGTTGTTCTCCTATAGTTGGACGGGCGGCCGGAACGTCCGGCTACTGCCCTATCTTCAGCAGCGACATGAAAGCTTCCTGCGGTATCTCCACGGAACCCAGCAGCTTCATCTTCCTCTTTCCCTCTTTCTGCGCCTCCAGGAGTTTGCGCTTGCGGGTTATGTCGCCGCCGTAACATTTCGCCAGCACGTCCTTGCGCACCGCGCCTATGGTCTCCCTGGCTATTATCCGTCCGGCCACCTGGGCCTGCACTGCTATCTCGAACATATGGCGCGGGATGAGGCCTTTCAGCTTTTCGCAGAGGAGCCTGGCGTTCGGCAGAGCTTTGGAGCGGTGCACGATGAAGGACAGGGCGTCCACGGTCTCTCCGTGCAGCAGGATCTCGATCTT
>JAKLEK010000282.1 GCA_022703115.1 Elusimicrobiota bacterium | reverse complement strand
CGGAGGAGGGCTCCGCCCTCCTTCCGCGCTTGCTCCCTTCGCCTTGCTCGGTCGCTGCGCTGAACCTCCCGGCAAGGCAACTTCTTTATCGGTGCTGAAACCGAACTCTTCTTTTTCTGTCGCACCCCGGCGCGCTTTGCGCCCGGGGCGATTATCGCCGGGCCTTTATTGGTACCGGCCCGGTGCTCCCGGAGGAGGGCTCCGCCCTCCTTCCGCGCTTGCTCCCTTCGCCTTGCTCGGTCGCTGCGCTGAACCTCCCGGCAAGGCAACTTCTTTAACGGTACTGAAACCGTCAACCGCTCACCTTCACAAAACCGGCTGCTTCACCACGACACGTGGGTCAGTCCCGCAGCTGCCCCCCGCTTTTTTTCGCGGCCTGGGTCTTCATCAGCGCGGAATAGAGCCCGGCGATATCCGACACCTGCACTACTTCGAGCTGCTTGAGCTTCAGCGGCTCCTGTTTCGCGGACGCGCGCGGGGTATAGGCTTTTTTGAAGCCCAGGCGTTCGGCTTCCTGGAGCCTGCGCGACATGAAAGCGGTGGAGGAGGTCTGGGCCAGTATGCCGACCTCTCCGAGGAAGACCGAATCCGGGGGCAGTTCCAGGTCCTTGGCCGAACTGATTACCGCCGCGCAGTAGGCCAGATCGAGCGCGGGGTCGCGCAGTCTTATCCCGCCCTGCAGGCTGGCGAATACGTCCATGGTATCGAGCCTCAGTCCGGCGTTCTTCTCTATGGCGGCGATGAGGATCTGCGAGCGGTTCAGGTCCAGGCCGGTCACGGTGCGGCGCGGATAGGGATAGTAGGAGCGCGAGACCAGCGCCTGTATCTCCGCCAGCATCGGGCGCGAGCCCTCGAAGGCTATGGAGAAGGCGCGGCCGGCCAGCGCCCTGCCCCGGTCGGTATTGGACATCAGTTCGCTGGAGTCCTTTACCGAGACCAGGCCTTCGCCAGTCATTTCGAATATGCCTATCTCGCTGACCGGGCCGAACCGGTTCTTGTGGGGCCTTACGATGCGGTAGACGTTGCTTTTCTCCGCGTCGAAGTAAAGAACGGTGTCCACGATATGTTCCAGCACTTTGGGACCGGCCAGGTCCCCGTCCTTGGTTATGTGGCCCAGCAGGAACAGGGGCACACCTTTGGATTTAGCGATCTTCAGCAGCTCGGCCGCGCATTCGCGTATCTGCGCCACCGAACCCGGGCTCCCTACGAATTCCGGATGGAAAGCGGTCTGGATGGAGTCTATTATCAGTAGGCCGGGCTTGATGCGGTTGAAGGCGTCTATGACCTTCGCCAGATTGTTCTCGGAAAGCAGGTAGATGTTCCCGGCCCCGGCGCCGAGCCTGCGGGCGCGGGCTCCGACCTGCGCCAGCGACTCCTCCCCGGAGACGTAGAGCACGGTGGAACCCTTAAGCGCCCCCTCCGCCATGGAGCGGGAAACTTCCAGCATCAGGGTCGATTTGCCTATGCCCGGCGGACCGGCCAGCAGCAGGACCTGCCCCTCTATCAGGCCGCCCCCCAGGGAGCGGTCCAGCTCCTCCACGCCGGTGGGAATATAGCGCTGCTCGGCGGCGCCGGATTCGGAGAGCGGGACCGGCTCGGAGGAAAATTCGGTGAGCGCCTTGGACCTGGCGGCCGTCCGCGCGGACACTTCTTCCGCTTCCTCCACTAAAGTGTTCCAGCGCGAGCAGGCGGGGCACTGCCCGGCCCATTTGGGCGAGGTCTGGCCGCATTCCTGACACCGATAAACGGTCTTAAGCTGCATAGAAAGGGGACGCTATTTGCTCCGCGCTCCGGCCGAACTCAGCGAGGCCAGGCCGAGAAGGTACGCGATATCCTTGTCCTCGAAAATGACCCGCGCCGTGTAATTGACGCGCTTGACCTCCTGAAGGTCGTTCACGCGCAGCCCGGCCGAGACGTAACGATTGACCTCGACCTCCAGGCCCGCGTCGTAGCGGGGCTTGTCGAAGTCGCGGCCCTGGATCGTCCGCCGCCTTGAGAACTCCGAGGCCTCCATCAGGAACTTGAGCCTGGACCACTTCGGGTCGTAGTGGAAGGGGCGGTACTTCACGCCGGCTCCGCCGGTGCCGCGGATGGCGCCGGCGTAGACCTCGAAGGCCGGGGTTTCCCAGCCCATGCGCGCGTCCACGGTATTCGGGACCTCGTAGTTCACGCCGCGCGCCCTGTCCTTAAGGTTCATCAGGTTCGACATGCCGAGATAATAGTAGCGCCCCGGACGCGGGGAGATCTTTATGCCCATATCGCTCTTGGTGGCGTGCGCGAGAGGCTCGTATCTCAGCTG
>JAKLEK010000281.1 GCA_022703115.1 Elusimicrobiota bacterium | reverse complement strand
CTGCTGCTCTTCGGCGCCGGCTACGCGTTCTGGTATATGGGGACGACGGCTTACAGGTATATCCTGCAGCTTTCCGCCGTTCTGGCGCTCTGTCTGGGCTGGGCCGCCTGCCGGGTCTCCGAACGCTCTAAGACAGCGGCTCCGCTGTTCGCCGTTATGTTCGCCGTCAACCTCGGAGCGGTACTGAACCTGGCCTTCCCGCTGGGGCTCGCCTCCTATTTCGCCAAAGGCGCCTCCAGGGACGAATTTTTATCCGTTTCCCAGGCCTCCTATCCGAACCCCCCATACGCCGCCATCAAGTGGTGCAACGAAAACCTGCCGAAGGAAGCGAAGGCGCTCTTTATAGGCGAGAGCAGGCCGTTCCGCATGAAGCGGGACGCTCTCTCCTACTCGATCGAGATAAACGCCCAGCCGCTGATGGCCTACCTGCGGAAGGCCGGAACCCCGGACGAACTTTACGAAGCCCTGCGCGCCGACAAGTTCACTCACCTGCTTATCAATTACCGGGAGGCGATAAGGAACGTGCCGTACAGGGAGTTCGACTG
This sequence comes from Elusimicrobiota bacterium, assembly GCA_022703115.1. Taxonomy (GTDB): domain Bacteria; phylum Elusimicrobiota; class Elusimicrobia; order Elusimicrobiales; family UBA9959; genus YA12-FULL-51-18. The sequence goes on along the minus strand of JAKLEK010000281.1, from coordinate 1,806 downwards.
GACGGCGGCGGAGCGCGGGGTATTCGACGGTTTCTGGAGGCGGCACGCTGTGCTGGAATATTTAAAGGAAGGGGTCTATGTCTACCGGATAGCGGACGAGGCGCCGGCCGGGAAGGGCGCGCCCAATATACTGGAGGGACTGGAGAAGGCCGGGTGGACCTATCAGGGCCTGCTTAAGACTTTCGTGGATAACGGGATGTGGGCCAGCTGCATTGACGAATACGGGACTTACGCCAGATACGGATACGACGTCGGCCGGCAGATCGAGCATTACAAGGCGTTGCTGGCAGGGGCGGGTAAATAATGCCCGCCGGAACGGGTATGGAGAAGCATATGGCTCTGAACAGGAAAAAGATGCTGGTGACGGGGTCGGGCGGATTGATCGGCAGCGAGGTGGTATCATATTTCGCCGAAAGGGGACATGATCTCCACGGCATAGACAACAATATGCGCGCCGATTTCTTCGGTCCGGGAGGAGATACCGTCTGGCGGCAGCGGGAACTGCGCGCCAGGTACTCCAACTATGCGCATTATCCGTTGGATATACGCGACAGGGCCGCCGTGGACCAGTGCCTCGCCGAGCTCAAGCCGGAAGTGATAGTGCACGCGGCGGCCCAGCCCAGCCACGATCTGGCCGCCTCCCGCCCGTTCGACGATTTCGACGTGAACGCGGTGGGCACGCTGAACATGCTGGAGGCGGCGCGCCGGCACGCGCCGGAGGCCCCCTTCGTGTATACCTCCACGAACAAGGTCTACGGGGACGCGCCTAACGGCATCGCTCTGGCCGAGCTGGAAAAGAGATGGGACTACGCGGACCCGAAGTTCAAGGACGGGATAGCCGAGGATTTCACCATAGACCGGTCCAAGCATTCCATTTTCGGCGCTTCCAAGGCCGCCGCGGACCTGATGGTCCAGGAATACGGAAGATATTTCGCCATGAACACCTGCTGTCTGCGCGGCGGCTGTCTTACCGGGCCGAACCATTCCGGCGTGGAACTGCACGGTTTTCTGAGCTATCTGGTGAAGGTGAACCTGGAAGGAGGCGTTTACAAGGTGTTCGGTTACAAGGGCAAGCAGGTCAGGGACAATATACATTCCCTGGACGTGGCCAGGCTGATCGAGCGCTTCATCGCCGAGCCCAGGCGGGGCGAGGTCTATAATCTGGGCGGAGGCCGGTCGAATTCCTGCTCCATACTGGAGGCTTTCGAGATGACGGAAAGCGTCACCGGCAGGAAGATGAAGTACGAATACGTGGACAAGAACCGGGAGGGCGACCATATCTGCTATATGTCGGACCTGCGGAAGATAAAGTCGCATTATCCCGGCTGGGACATAACCGTGCCGCTGCCGGCCATTTTCGCGGAGATAGCCGAAGGATGGAAGAAACGGGGGCTTAAACGATGAGGGTCCTTATAACCGGGATCTGCGGTTACGTAGGGAGCCGGGTGGCCTCTGGGCTCCGCCGGTCCATGCCGGGCCTGAAGCTCTACGGGATGGACAACCTTTCCCGGCGCGGGTCCGAAAGCAATATCCCTTTTCTGGCCCGCCTGGGAGTAAAGCCGGCGCACGGCGACGTGCGCCTGCGGGAGGATATCGACGCCCTGCCCGCTGCCGACTGGGTTATAGACTGCGCTGCGAACCCGTCCGTGCTGGCCGGGACCGGAGTCGACGGCTGCGCCACCTCGGAACAACTGGTCGGCAGCAATCTCACGGGAACCCTAAATCTGCTTGAATACTGCAAAAAGCATCGGAGCGGACTCATCCTTCTCAGTACCAGCCGGGTCTATTCGGTGAGCGCGCTCAATT
>JAKLEK010000280.1 GCA_022703115.1 Elusimicrobiota bacterium | reverse complement strand
CCGGGCACACGAGCGGGGTCAGGGCCGTGGCGCTCTCTCCGGACGGGCGGCTCCTGGCTTCCAGCAGCTACGACAAGACCATAAAGATCTGGCTGACCCCGGAGGAAGAGCAAAAGGCGCGGGATAAAACCGCGCAGCAGACGACCAGTTTCGACGTACACTATTCCGCCGGGCTCAAGCATCTGGAGTCTCCCGGACTCCACAACAAGGCCAGGGCGGCCCTGGAATTCAGACGAGCCCTGTCCTACAAGTACGACCCGGCCTGCGCGGACAAGTTTGGCGAGACCATGGCGGACCTCAAGCCCGCGGCCGCGAACGCGTTTTACTTACTGGTGCTGGGCGCCGCAGCTCTGGCGTCGTTGAGATCCGCCTCCGCGCTGCTGCGCCGCACCAAACTGAGAAAGACTCTCCCCGGCGCGATAAAACGGGAAACCCTTTCGGGGAACTACGACTCCGCTTTCAACCTCTACCAGCAGTACAAGGATATCGGCGGTGTCCCCGGGAACCTGCCGAAGGAGGAGATGCTGGAGTTATACCTGGGATTGCGCGCGGCGGAAGACCTCCCCAAGGAGAACATACCGCACGGTTTCCTGCTGGACTATGCCGCCAGATTCACCAAGGAAGGCAACTTCAGGCTGGTCCGATCCATGCTGCGCTCCGGAAGGCTGATAGACGCGTTCAGGAAACCGGCCGAATTCGAGCAATTCGCCGGACTCTACAAGGAGGCGGGCAAGCCGGGCTACCTGTTGGAGGAAAAGCTCAGTCCGGCCTCTTACTCCGGCCTTGCCGAGGCTTTTCTCAAACTGGGAGACCTGGACGCCTGCGGGATGATATGCGACCTGAAACTGCGGCACCATCCCGGGAAAATATCCGCCAGGGACAAAGAGTTGGGCGATATTTCAAGGAGCGCCGCCCAATAGCGGCTCCACGTGGACGCCACTGGACCGGGCCCCGGAAGGGGCCCGTTCTTTTATCCCGGGGGGACGCGGTTCAATAGTTCGAAAGCGCGCGCCGGTAGAAGCGCCAGAGGTCGGCGGTGGAATGCGTGGGCTGGCCGTAGGGGCTGCCGGGCAGGGAGGCCCAGGTGGTGTTGAGCTTTTTCAGCGCCCCGGTGAAATTGTCGTAATTGGCGGAGCCCGCCACCTTGCGGTAGGCGCCGGCGCGGCGGATGATCTCCAGGACCGCCTTCTCCTGGTTCGGCGGCGTGAAATCTTCCAGGCCGAGGTCCGCGGCCAGCGCGTCCCAGGTCTTGGACAGGAACTGGTAGCGCCCGGCGGCGGTGGAACAGAGCCTGCCGGCGCAGATCTTGCGGCGGGGATGGTCCGAATAGCCGCTGAAGGTCACGAAGGTGAAGATGTAATTATAGCGGTCATTGGTGCCCTCGGCGTAGGCGAGGGTGTCCAGGAAGGCCCGCACCTGGCGCGGCAGCTCCCAGGCGCCGCCGGCGGAGCTGGAGGACACGTGGCTCATGTAAACGTACCCGTCCCGGAAGGAGCAGCCCCCGGGGGCTTCGGCCAGCTGCACGCTCATATGCTCCGCGATGAAGCCCGGCTCGAGCCTGGCCGGGTAAAGCGTATTCGGCCGCAGCAGGCAGCGGCCGGTGCCGTCGGCCAGGTCCGCGGCCTGGTCCTGGGAAACCTTCAGGTAGGTGACATTGTCGCCGATGTAGACGAACTGCTCCCGGGCGCGCCTTTCTCCTTCCCAGTCGAAACCGGGCTCGTCATTGTCCGGGGGCAGGTACTGCTCGGCGTCGGCGTAACCAAGGACAGGCTGCGGCTCCAGGGCAAAAACGCCGGCCGGCCCGGCAAGCAGGAGCAAGGAGAGCAGAGGCAGGAGCCTTATCCTTTCCATGTCCATAGTATGGCAGAGGGGCCGCCGGCCATAAAGGGCATTAGGTCCCCGCGCCGCCTGGGACCAAAGTCCCATCCGTCCGCCGCCGGGCCTGCCCCGCGAAAAAGGTATAATATAGACAAGAAGTGATGTACCCGGCCTTAATTTAACCCCCTTAAAACATTGCTCTGAATGGCGGCCAGCGCCCGCCGGAGGATATTCATGATATTAGCCCCGTCACCAGTAAGGCAGCAGGTCCACCGCAGGACCAAGATAGTCTGCACCATAGGCCCCGCCTCCGAGAACCCCGACTGCATAAGGGAACTGATCCGGGAGGGCATGAACGTCGCCCGCATAAACTTCTCCCACTGCAAGTATGACGAAGCCCTCAACCGGGTGCGCATGCTCAGGGAAGCGCGCGCCGAACTGGGCGTGCCCCTGGCCACGCTGGCGGCGGTCGATACGGCCCTGTGGGATCTGCGCGGCCGCATCGAGGGCCGGCCGGTCCACGCTCTGCTCGGCACGATCCGGC
>JAKLEK010000028.1:3079-12247 GCA_022703115.1 Elusimicrobiota bacterium | reverse complement strand
GCCGGAACTTAGTCTGGACGGCGCCAGGGCTACGAACGCGGCCGCCGGCGGCTTCGACCTGGAATTCACCATAACGCAGGGCCAGGACGGACCTCCCTACCGTCTTGAAGCGCCGGTCGCCATACATCTGGAAGGGGTCACCCAGCCGAAGATGCGCTACGTGACCGTCAGCAGGAAGCGGGAAACCTTCCGCTTTTCATCGCCCGTGCGGCCCGTGCGCGTGGAACTGGACCCGGAATACGACGTTTTCAGGAAGCTGAGCCCGCTGGAGACCCAGCCGACCTTCTCGGCCATCGGTACCGGTGAAAGACCGCTGCTTGTCGTCCCGTCCTCGGCCGAAGAGGCCCCGGCCTGGACGGCCTTCGCCGCGGCCCTTGGAGAAAGCACGGAGATCAAGAAAGACTCCGACCTGTCCGGGCTGCCCGGCGACCGGCCGGTGTGGGTGTTCGGCAGGGACAACTCCTTCTATCCCGCCCTCGCTGAAAGCCTCCGGAAGCTGGGCGCCGGCCTGACGCCGGGACGCGTCTTACTGGACGGCGAAAGCTTCCAGCTGGGCTCCGGCGTGTTCGTTTTCGCCGCCCATAATCCTTCCGCCCCGGAACGGGCGGCCGGCCTGGTGATAGCCGGAAGGACCGGCAGACTCGGGACGCTGCCCGCCAGGCTGGCGGACCGGGGAAAATACGGCTATCTGGCCCTGAACGCGGAGATGAACGAGCTTAAGGCGGGGACCTGGGCGCTGAACGCCTCCCCCCTCTCGGCGGTCCTGCGACAGTCCCCGGTCAGGCCGTCATATCCGGCGCGCCCTCCGCTGGCCGAACCGGCGCCCCGCTTCAGTGAAAAGGACCTGAGCGCGCATATGCTGGTCCTGTCGCCCGGGTACGCGGGGCGCGGGCCCGGAGAGCCCGGGCTGGAAAACGCCGCCCGGCACATAGAGGGCGTTTTCACCCGGCTGGGACTTGAACCTTTCTTCGACGGCGCTTATCTTCAGGAATGGCGTGAAGGCGGGCGCGTGTTCAGGAACCTGGCGGGGATCGTGAAAGGGTCCTCTCGCGGGAACGAATATGTCGTGATCGGCGCCCATTACGACCACCTTCCGGCCGACGACGCCGGAGTCTATCCGGGCGCAGACGACAACGCCTCCGGCGTCGCCATGCTCCTGGAACTGGCGGGGTATTATTCTCGGTCCAGACCGGAACGGACCTTGGTATTCGCGGCTTTCGACGGGGAGGAACAGGAACTCTCCGGCTCGCGGCATTTCGTCCGTGGACTTGGCCCCGGAGGACGGGCGGCGGTTAACGCGGCCCTGAACCTGGATACCGTCGGGCGGCTGAACGACCGGAAGGTCATTTTTCTGAACGCGGATTCCTCCGCCTCCTGGCCTGAGGTCCTGCGCTCCGCCGCCATGAGCTCCGGCTCTTCCTACGACACTCCCCGTACGGCGCTGGACCGGAGCGACCAGATAAGCTTCATCGAGACCGGGATCCCGGGCCTGCAGCTGTTCAGCGGAGAGGAGCCGGACTATCACCGGGTCTCCGACACCGAGGACAGGATAGATTACGCCGGGATGATAAGGGAAGCCGGATTCGCGGCGGACATCATAGACCTTCTGAGCTCCGGGGAACCGCTGCCGCGCCCGCGGCGCGGCGGAAAAGAATAAAGGCGTTCACAGGAACGGCAGAACGCACTGGAAGTCCTCCGGCGGGTCGCAAGTGAGAGTGCGTTTGCGCCCGGCCATGTCCCTGAATTCCAGACTGTATGAATGCAGCATCAGCCGGGGGTAGCCGGCCTGGCGGGCCTGGTCGCCGTACAGACGGTCGCCGATAACCGGATGTCCGATGTGGTACAGGTGCACCCGGATCTGATGGCGGCGGCCGGTCAGGAGTTCCGCCTCCAGCAGGGTGGCCCGCTTGTATCTCTCCAGCACCCTGTATTTCGTGACGGAGGGTTTCCCGCCGAAACCTACACCCATGCGGCCGGAACCGTAGGTCCTTACGGGCTTGTCCACCTCCCCGCGTTCCTCGGCCACAAGGCCCTCTACGGCGGCCAGGTATCTTTTCCGTATCTCCTTAACGGCGGGGCGTTCGCCCGGGACCGGTCCGGACGCCCGCTCATCCGTCCCGAAGAGGCCGGAAAAATAGCGGTGGGCTTTCTCGTTCCTGGCGAAGAGGATAAGGCCGCTCGCGTCCCTGTCCAGCCGGTGCACCACCATGGCCGGACCGTCCAGGGCCGCTGACAGCATATCCCTGAGGTTCTTTTCAGAGGCGGCGGCGCCGCGGCCCGGCATCGTAAGGAGCCCGGAAGGCTTGACGGCCACCACGAAGTCCTCGTCCCGGTGTACGATCTCGATTTTGTCCATGTTCAGTTCTCTCCCCGGCGCAGGGGCCGGTACCGCATGCCCCACTGCGTCATCAGCGGCCGCCCCCGGCAGCAGGCGCGTGGAAATCCTTCATATAGGACCGCCCGGCCAGGACGGAGGTCGCGCCGGCGAAGAAAATGAAGAGCACGCACAGCATGACGGCCAGCGGCAGGCCGGCGGCGTCGGAAACAATTCCGATCAGAGCCGGAGAGACCGCGTCCCCGAAGGCATGTATCATGAATATATTAAGGGCGAAAGCCATTGAGCGCAGGCCGGCGGGGATCACTTCCACTATGGCCGCGTGATAAGGCCCTGAATGAGCGAAGACGAAGCACTCGGCGAGGAAAAGCATCGCCAGAGCCGTGCCCAGGTCCCCGGAAAGTATGGCCAGCGCCCCAAAAGGGAGGCTGAGGAAGAAGCTGAGATAGCCGACCATGAAATAGGCGCGGTCCGTGCGCGCGCGCAGCCGGTCCGCGGCCCATCCCCCGATGAGGTTGCCGGTCACCCCCGCGAGGACCGTGACCGCCCCGAAGAGAAGACCAGCCCGGCCGACCGACAGGCCGAATTCCCTCACGAAATACGAAGGCATCCAGGCCGCGAGCCCGCCCACCGAGAACGTGGCTATGGCCTGGGAAAAGGAGACCAGCATATAGGTCCTGTTCTTAAGTATATCGGCGTACCGGCCGGGAGGAACGGCGCTGGAAGAATCGGTCTTCTCCCTCTCCGGCGTCTCCCTGAGGTACATGGCCGAGACCCCGAGCAGCAGCCCGGGAACGGCCGCCATGTAGAAAGCGGTCCGCCAGCCGAAACGCTGCCCCAGCGCGCCGCCCAGCAGATATCCTATGGCGCTGCCGACCGGGATGGCTAGAGCGTAGAGGGAAAGGACCCGCGCCCTCGAACCCGGCGGGAACCATTCGGCGAGATAGGCGGGAGAGACCGTGCCGTAGCCGGCCTCGCCCACTCCTACGGCGGCGCGCGCGCAGACCAGCTGGGGATAGGAACCGGCCATACCCGTCAGCAGGGTGGCCGCGCTCCAGAAAACCGCGCTCACGCCTATGATCGCGGGTCTTGCGAACCTGGAGCAGGACCAGGCGACCAGCGGCGCGACGCACATGTAGACCAGCATGAACGAAGAGGCAAGCAGGCCCAGCCGGGTATCGGAAAGCCGGAGGTCGCTTTTGATGAGCGGAAAGACGGCGTAAAGCATCTGCCTGTCTATGTAATTGAACAGGCTTACGGCGATTATCAGAAGCAGGACTTTGCGCGGATAGTAGTCGGACGAGAACATCACGTTTATGATACCAAATAAGGTCCGAAAAGCCGAAATTATGCTAGTATTACAAACATAGATATAGTCATCCGCTTTTAAGGAGCTAGAAACCATGAAAACCAAGACCCGCCCCGACCGGAAAAAGACCGACCTGACCTACTCGAACAAGAACGGCTACGAGAAGCTCTCCCCCGCCGACTCTAAGGCCATGGCGGAGATCTGCCGCGCCTATATAGGCTTTCTGGGCGCCGGCAAGACCGAGCGCGAAGCTCACGACGAAAGCGTGCGGCTGCTGGAAGCGGCCGGGTTCCGGGACATGTCCGCGGCGGAGAAAGCGGGCGGGAAGCTTTCCCCCGGGGACAGGGTATACCGCTCCTGCTCCGGAAAGACGCTGATGGCGGTCGTCGTCGGCAAAAAGCCGCTGGAAGCCGGCATGCATATCGTGGGAGCGCACACCGACGCCCCGCGCATCGACATAAAGCAGAACCCGCTTTACGAGAGCGGCGACATGGCCCTGCTCGACACTCACTATTACGGCGGCATCAAGAAATACCAGTGGGTCACGATACCGCTCGCTCTGCACGGGGTCTTCGTGAAGCCCGGCGGCCAGAAGATACCGGTTTCCATCGGCGAAAGCCAGGAAGACCCGGTCTTCTGCATAACCGACCTGCTGCCGCATCTGGCGGCCGACCAGAACAAGAAGACCCTGGCGGAAGGGATAGAGGGCGAGAACCTGGACGCGATAGTAGGCTCCGCTCCCGCTTCGGGCAAGGACCTGAAAGAGAAGATCAAACGCAACGTGCTGAACCTGCTCAACGAGAGTTACGGGATAACCGAGGAGGATTTCCTCTCCGCGGAGCTGGAGCTGGTCCCCGCCGGAATGCCGAGGGAAGCCGGCCTGGACCGCTCGATGGTCCTGGGCTACGGCCAGGACGACCGGGTTTGCGCTTACGCCGGGTTGAAAGCGCTTATCGACCTGAAAGGCACGCCGGAATACACTTCCTGCGTGCTGCTCTGCGATAAGGAGGAGATAGGCTCGGTGGGCTCCACCGGGATGGCCTCGAATTTCTTCGAGAACACCTCCGCGGAGCTCCTGAACATGACCGCCGACAGCTACAGCGAGCTAGCCCTTAAACGCGCTCTCAACAACTCCTGGATGCTTTCGGCCGACGTCAACGGGCTTTTTGACCCGCTGTTCGCCTCCGTTTCCGAGAAGAAGAACACGGCCTTCCTTAACCACGGGGTATGCGTGACCAAGTACTGCGGCTCGCGCGGAAAGTCCGGGTCTTCGGACGCCAACGCCGAATTCGTGGCCGAAATACGCCGCATTTTCGACAAGGCCGGGGTGATCTGGCAGACCGGCGAGCTGGGAAAGGTGGACCAGGGCGGCGGCGGAACCATCGCCTGGCTGATGGCGCGCTACGGGATGCAGGTGGTGGATTGCGGCGTCGGGCTGCTGTCGATGCACGCGCCGATGGAGCTGGCGGGGAAGCTGGACATCTATATGGCCTACAAGGCCTATCACGCGTTCCTGAAGGACGGGCGCAAAGCGTGATAGATAGCAAGCCGTTCCACCAGGAAGCCGTCATCACGACTTCAACACCCCGAGCCGGCTGGCAGGGCCTTGCCGCTCCCGGGCACGCGGTCGGCCACACCGTGGCCGCCGCTCGTCACTCCCTTGACGCGCTGCGCAAGCGTCAGCGGTCCGTGACGGCCCGCTCGGACAAGGCCCTGCCAGCCGGCTATGCTTGCGGCCTTTTAACCGACCCCTGGCGCGGATAAACAACGATGGCAATAAAGATAATCGTCACCGGCGGGACTTTCGACAAGGAATACAACGAGCTGAACGGCGAGCTGTTCTTCCGTCAGACGCATCTCGGCGAGATGCTGGCCCTGGGGCGCTCGCGCGTCCGGGTGCGCGTAAAGACCCTGATGATGCTGGACAGCCTGTTCATGACCGCCGCCCACAGACGCAGGATCCTGCGGGAATGCCTCGCCTCGAGGGAACGCAGCGTGGTCATAACGCACGGGACCGACACCATGCCGCAGACCGCGGCCCTTCTCGGCCCGAAAATAAAGGACAAGACCGTGGTCCTCACCGGCGCTATGGTCCCTTACCGCTTCGGCAGTTCGGACGGGATGTTCAACCTGGGCTCGGCCATATCCTTCGCGCAGACCCTCCCCCCGGGGGTCTATATCGCGATGAACGGCAGGTATTTCAACTGGGACAACGTGCGTAAGAACAAGTCGAAAGGCGAGTTCGAAGAAATACGCAGGGCGCCTAGGACCTGAGAGCCTTCTTTATCTTCCCTATAAGACCCTCGTTCCTCTCCCACCCTACCTCGCTCCCTTCGGAAAGGAAAAGTTCGGCCGTGCCGGAACCGTCTATCCAGAGCGCGGCGGCGCGCGGAACGCGTGATACCCGGTCGAACGCCTTCTGTTTACCCATTACCGCGAGGACCGCGGAAGGTATATAATCCCCTTTCTCCCCTTCCGGGAAATAAACCAGAAGATTTGAAAAATCGGGAAGCGGATATCCGGTCTTAAGGTCCAGGATGTGGGAATACAGCCTGCCCTCTATCTGGACGAAATGTTCGCGCCCGGATGAGGCCAGCAGCAGCCCCTCCCCGAACCGCAGCCTGCCCAGGGACCGGCCTTCGTGGAACGGGTCCGGCACCTCATAGGTCCAGTCCCTCTTCCCATAAGTCAGGATGTTGCCGCCTATCTTCAGCTCCACTGGATAGTGTCCGGGCGACAGCCGGCGAAGCACCTCCCGCCCCTTCAACAGAGCGTAGCTCCGGAGCAGCCCTCCCATATTGATCTGCACCGAGCGCGTGAAACGCACGGTCTTCCTTGCTCGGTCGACGCGCACGTACGCGGACCCGATGTTGGAAAGGGCCTTCTCTATATCCTCTTTAGCCGGCATTTTCTTGGAAGCCGCGGCGGATTTCCAGATGGGCCATAACGGGGCGAAGGTTATATCGAAAGCCCCGCCCGTGATCGCGTAATAACGCATGGACTGGTCCAGCAGTCCCAGGAATTCCTCGTCCACCGGGACCGGCTCGCGGTAGGCGTGCTGATTGACGTAGGCCGTGTAGCCGAAAGGCTCGGTCGCCGCGTATTCAGAAGCGATGCGTTTCCATTCCGCGAAGACAGCCTCGGCCAGCTCCTTCCCTTCGGCCGGGGAGGCGCCGTAGATCCTGACATGGGCCGGCGTGCTCATCACGAACGTGGTCCGCAGGTAGGACGGTTCCTCTTTACCGGCGCAAGCCGTTACCAGGAGCAGCGCGGCCGCCAGCGGCCATTTTTTATGAAGGACCATACCCCTCTCGCTCGGGAGCGGCGCCTTTTCCGCCGGCGCCGTCACGGGATTAAGATATCAATTTTACCGGGCGCCTTCAATACTTTGACTTGACCGGGACGTTTTTGTATCCTTGCTCTTGCCCTCTTTCCAAAAGGAGAATACCATGCGCCCTATCCACGGAACGATCCTCTGCTCGGCAGCGCTGGCCCTGGCCGCCGCCTGGCCCGCACATTGCGCGGGGGCCGGGCCCGCAACCGCAGGGGCGGAAGAGCTTAGACCGCTGGCCGACAGGCTGCGCGAAGGCATAAAGGACGCGTCCGGGATGCGCCTGGCCGTTCTTGACTTCGCCTACACCGACGGAAGGAAATCTGCCGGCCCGGCAGTGCTCCGCGAGCGCCTGACCACCCTGCTGGCGCAGGACAAAGGCGTCACGCTGATAGAGCGCAGCCTGCTGGAGAAGGTGCTCGGAGAGCTGAAACTCCAGGCTTCCGGCGTTACCGACGGGGACACCGCCAGGCGGCTGGGCGCCATGCTCGGCGCCACGGCCGTGCTGACCGGGACCCTGAACGACCTGGACGGAGGGACTGCCGAAGTGAACGCGCGGATAATAGACGCCGGGACAGGGAAAATACTATCGGCGGCCGGCATGACAGTGAAGCGAGCCTGGGAGGCGGCTCCCGCGCCCGGACCCGGCGGGGACTTCTCCGGTAAGCCGCTGGTGCAGCTCGCTCTGCTGCTGGACACCTCCAACAGCATGGACGGTCTCATAAACCAGGCCCGGGCTCAGCTCTGGAAGATAATCAACGAGCTCAACGGTTCAGAAAAAAGCGGCTCATCGCCGGTGATAGAAGTGGCGCTGTACGAATACGGCAACTCCGGCCTGGACCCGAAGACCGGCTGGGTCCGGCAGGTGCTTCCCTTCACCCGGGACCTGGACAGGGTCTCGGAACAGCTCTTCGCGCTCAAGACCAACGGCGGAGACGAATACTGCGGCAAGGCCGTAGGCGACGCGGTCTCCCAGCTGGCCTGGAGCGCGAAGGACGACGTCTACAAGGCGATCTTCATCGCGGGGAACGAACCTTTCACCCAGGGCACGGTGGATTTCAGACAGGCGGTGGCGCTCGCCAAGTCGAAGGGCATCTTCGTGAACACCATCTTCTGCGGGCGCAGACAGGAAGGACAGGCCACCCAATGGGCCGCGGCCGCGCAGCTGGCGGACGGGGAATACGCCAACATCGACCAGAGCGCCCCGGCCGCGGCCGTCAACGCGCCCCAGGACGCCCAGATAGCCCGCCTGAGCGGAGAGCTGGATTCCACCTACGTCGTCTACGGGACAGGCGGGAGCGAAGAAATGGGCCGGAAGCGGAAACTGGAGAGCAGCATAGCCGCCTTCGGGGCCGGAGCGATATCGGAACGCGGCATATACAAGGCCATGGCGCCGGCCCCGGTCAGGGAACAGGAGGCGTCCTGGGACGTCATCACGGCGCTTGAGAACGGTTCGATGAAACGTTCCGACATAAAGAAGGACCAGCTGCCGGAAGAACTCCGCAAGCTCGACCGGGCGGGCCTTGAAAAGGCGATAGACGCCAAGCTGGCTAAGCGCAGGGAAATAAGGGACGAGATAACGCGCCTGAACGCCGAACGCAACAGGTACATGGCGGAAGAGGAGAAAAAGCGGGCCGGCGCTCCGGCCACGCTGGACAAGGCCGTGCTGGGCGCGGTCCGCAGCCAGGCGGTCAGGAAAGGCTACAAGTTCGCGGATTGAGATCTATCCGGAGCGGGGACCGGGAGAGCAGGTCTTCATGTACTTACCTGGAAGAGGAATGAATAAGGGCAAAGTGATACCGGGCGCCGCGCTGGCCGCGGCGCTGCTCTTTTACGCCCCTCTCTGCCGCGCCGGCGCCGTACCGTCCACGGAGGAGAAAGCGGCCCAGGTCCTGATGATCTCTATCGACGCAGCCGAGATAGCCAGGGCCACCGCCCCCGCGGCCATGGGACTGGGCGGTATCCAGCTGCAATGGGGCTCCTATTCGCTGGAGGACACCCGCCGCCTCACCGATGAGCTGCAGCGGACCGCGGCCGCCGGGGGAACGCGCATTCCGCTTTTCATCGCCGCCGATTACGAAGGCGGCAGCGTTTACGTGCCAACGACACTGGGGCTGGCGGAGCTGCCGACCAACATGATGCTGGGCGCGGCCGACGACCAGAACAACACGGCGTCCCTGTTCTACCTGGCGG
>JAKLEK010000028.1:0-2983 GCA_022703115.1 Elusimicrobiota bacterium | reverse complement strand
GGCTGGCGGAGCTGCCGACCAACATGATGCTGGGCGCGGCCGACGACCAGAACAACACGGCGTCCCTGTTCTACCTGGCCGGACGGGAACTGAAGCGGGCCGGCATAAACATGGTCCTGGGCCCGGTCCTGGACGTAAACACCAACGCCGGCAACCCTATAATCGGGGTGCGGGCCTTCGGGAGCGACGCCGGACTCGTCTCCAGGGTCGGAGCCGCCGTGATAAACGGGTTCAGAACGGCGGGGGTGCTGCCTACGGCCAAGCATTTCCCCGGCCACGGGGCGGCCGGACAGGATTCTCATAAGACCCTGCCGGTGGTAAACAGCGCCGCCGCGGAACTGGAAGCGGTACACCTGGCGCCTTTCCGCAAAGCCGTGGAGCTGAAGGTGCCGGTTATCATGACCGCCCATATAGTTTACCCCGCGATAGACCCGTCCGCGCCGGCGACGCTGTCGAGACGGGTGATCGGCGGACTCCTTAAGGAAAAGCTGGGCTACGGAGGCCTGGTGATGACCGACAGCCTGGACATGAAGGCCGTCACCTCCCGCTTCCCCATACACAAGGCCGCAGCGCTGGCGCTCAAAGCCGGCGCCGATCTCATTCTTATCGGTAAAGGGGATTTTTTGCGGGCCAGGGACGAGATCTCCCGCCAGGTAAAGGCCGGGACCCTGGAAGCCTCGCGCCTGGACGACGCCTATGCCAGGGTGCTGGAAGCCAAGCGCGCCGCCGGACTGTTCGACGCGGCGGAATATCCTTCCCCGTTCGACAAAGCGTACGTGAAAATAGCGGAAGCCCTGTCCGATGAGGCTGTTACCCTGGTCTCCGACAGGGACGCTCTGGTCCCGCTTGAGGATAAGAGCGTCAAGACAGCCGTCATACTCTTCGCTCCGCCTAGATTCAGCGGCAACGCCCTGGCGCTTTACCGGGCGCTGGCGGAACGCGGATACAATGTGGAACAGTCGGTTTTCGGAATAGACCCGGACGGGCCGGACACGGCCCGGGCGCTGGCTATAGCGGCCGGGGCGGACAGACTGGTGATAGGCAGTTTCCAGTGGGCGCAGGCGCAGAACCGCGGACAGAGAAAGGCTATCCGCGCCCTGCTCGCGACCGGCAAACCGTCTGTGGTGATCAGCCTGATGAGCCCGTACGATCTGTCCGCGTATCCGGAAGCCGGCGCGGCCCTCGCCGTCTACGGCATGACGGAACCCGGGATGGCGGCCGCAGGAAAGGCTCTTGCGGGCGAGTTCCCTCCGCGCGGGCGGCTGCCCGTAGGCCCGGGAACCGTGAAATAAAGGCCGGGGCGGCTTCAGTTCCCGGAAGTTGAGTTCAGGGTATAAGTATGCCGGCCACCGCGGCCGTCATGAAGGTGGCGATGGAGCCCACCACCATGGCCTTTAGGCCCAGCCTGGCCAGATCGTGCCGGCGTCCGGGGGCTATGCCGGAGATCCCCCCGATCTGTATGGCTATCGAAGAGAAGTTGGCGAACCCGGAAAGAGCGTAGGCCGCTATTACCATGGACCTGTGTGAGAGGGCTTCGCCGCTTTTGAGGATCTCGGCCATCCGCAGATAGGCCACGAATTCGTTCATTCCCGTCTTCACCCCTATAAGTTTTCCGACCGTCCAGCAGTCCTGGACCGGCACTCCCATGGCCCACGCGACCGGAGCGCCGATGAGGCCGAGCAGCGTTTCGATGGAAAGGACCGGAGCGCCGGCAAGGGAGGAGACCTTCCCAAGCGCGAAGTTAAGCATGGCGATAATGGCTATGAAGGCCAGGAGCATGGCGCCTACGTTCAGGGCCAGCGTCATGCCCTCGGAGGCTCCGCGGGCGGCGGCGTCGATGAAGTTGGCGTCCGTTTTCTCTTTCATCATTTCAAGCTGCGCGCCGGCGGTGAGCGGCCGGCCGGTCTCCGGCATGACTATCTTGGCGCAGACGAGAGCGGCCGGCGCCGACATGACCGATTGCGCTATCAGATGTCCGGCCACGTCGGGGAAATACGGATAAAGCATTCCCACGTAGGCGGCCAGCACGCCTCCCGCCGTATTGGCGAAGCCGCCGACCATGACGGTGAGAAGCTCCGATTCGGTCATATCCTTTATGTAAGGTTTGACCACCAGCGGGGCTTCGGTCTGGCCCATGAAGATATTGGCCGCCGTGGAGAGCGTTTCGGCGCCGGAGCATTTCATGGTCCTGCGCATCACCACGGCGAAGAAATTGACCACCCACTGCATTACCCCGGCGTAATACCCCAGGGTCATGAGCGAGGAGAAGAAGATTATGGTCGGCAGGACGGTGAAGGTGAAGTTGACCAGGCCCGGCTCCACTTTCCCGGAGACGAAGGAGCGGAAAAGAAAATTAGTGCCTTCCTGTCCGAAGCCGAGCAGGGACATCGCAGCGGCATTCAACTTCTGGAAGACCCAGAGGCCGGGGGCCGTTTTGAGAACGAGGACGCCGAAGACTAGCTGGAGGCCCATGCCCCAGGCGACCAGCCGCCAGTCGATGCGGGAACGGTCGCTGGACATCACGTAACAGACGCCGATGAAGATGAAAAGCCCCAGGAACGAGACCGCCCTATTGAGCGGAGCCGAAGGAGCGTCCCCGCTTGGGGAGGGTCCGACGGGAGCCTGCGCGGAGGGCTGGGCGGGAGCGGACGCAGAGACGGAGGACGCGGCTTCCGGGGCGCGGGAGTTCTTAACGGCGGTGGCGGCGAGGACCTGCGTCGCCGCGTACCCGGTAAGAGCGCACAGAACGTAAAGCACCCAGACCCTGCCTAACCCGGAAAAACGTACCATAGCGCGACCTCCAGTTAGAGCCTCTTGCCGCCGACCGCAGCGAAATTATATCAAAACCCGCCCCCCGCTGGATTTCACACACCCGGCAACCGCAACTACACGATAGGTTCGCGGGGCCTGTCAGGGGCCCGGAACGCGGAACCGGCGTCGCGTACACCGTACGCGCGCCTGCGTTCCTCGGCCTCCGCGCTCC
>JAKLEK010000279.1 GCA_022703115.1 Elusimicrobiota bacterium | reverse complement strand
AAAAAGCCGTGAAAGTCGGGAATACCGCCAGGAAAGCCAGGACCCGCCAGGTACCGGCTCCGGAGACCGCAAGCGGCCGGCCGGACGCCCAGGCCAGCGCGAACGCGATCACGGCTATTATCCAGAACTGGTGGAACGCCAGCATCACGGGGTCCGCTCCGGCCTTGGAATACTTGTCGGTGTAGACGACGTGCGCCGCGTAAGCGGCCGCCGCCGCCAGGGTAAGCATATCGCCCCGGTTGAAGCCGCCTATCCCGCCGGTCAGCAGCCAGAGCCCCAGCATGGCAAGCATCGCCGAAACTCCCTGCGCCGGAGAGGGCTTTTCCCCGCGCAGCAGGAACAGAAGGACCGGTATGAAGATGATGAACAGCCCGGTGATGAACCCGGAATTGGAGGCGGAAGTGTAGACCAGGCCGACGGTCTGGGCCAGATAGAGCGCGGCGTGTATTACGGCCAGGACGAAGCCCTCCTTCAGCCGGTGATAGAGTTTCGCGCGCCTGGCGGCCAGGGGAAGCATCAGCAGCGCCGCCCCCAGGAAGCGCAGCGCCACCAGGGCGACCGGGTCCACTGAGGCGAGCGCGCCCTTCACCGCGAAGAACGTGGAGCCCCAGACGGCGGCGCAGTAAACGAGGCCGATGTCGGCCAGGCGTTTCCGGCCGGGCAGGAAGCGGGTCGGGTCCATGCCCAATTATACCTTGTTGCCGGGAGCCCTGTCCTTGTGACTCGGCGCCTTTAATTTATAATATGTCCTTAAAGAGAGCCGGGCCGGGAAGGCCCCGGGCGCGTTTATTCGCGCCGCCCGGCCTAAACGATCTTCTGGAGAACAAAATGGCAAAGAAAAAGACCGAAAAGACCGACATATGCGTTATAGGCGCCGGCTACGTGGGGCTCGTATCCGGGGCCTGTCTGGCCGAGATCGGCCACCGCGTGGTCTGCGTGGATTCCGACCCGCGTAAAATAGCGATGCTGGAGAAGGGCGTGATGCCGATCTACGAGGAAGGCCTCGAAAGCCTCGTCAAAAGGAACGTAAAGGCCGGAAGGCTGTTCTTCTCCGGCTCCATCAGCGAGGGTATGCATCACGACGGGCACAGGGCCGCGGCCGTTTTCATAGCCGTGGGCACCCCGCCGCGCCCGGACGGCTCCGCGGACCTTTCCGCCATCGAGAAAGTGGCCGAGGAGATAGCGCACAGCATGAGCGGCTACACGGTCATAGTGGAGAAGTCCACCGTCCCGGTAGAGACCTGCGAATGGATCAACAAGACGGTCCTCCGGCACAACAAGAAGAACATCCCTTTCGACGTGGCCTCCAACCCGGAGTTCCTGCGCGAGGGCACCGCGGTCGGCGACTTCCTAAAGCCCGACCGGGTCGTGCTCGGCTGCCCGAGCCCGCAGTGCGAAGCCGTTATGCGCGGCATATACAGGCCGATGAAGGGCGCGACCGTGCTGGTCACCGACGTGAAGAGCGCCGAGCTTATCAAGCACGCCTCCAACTCTTTCCTGGCCGCCAAGATCTCGTTCATCAACGCCGTCGCCAACGTCTGCGAGAAGACCGGCGCCGACGTCGAGATGGTGGCCAAAGGCATGGGGCTGGACAAGCGCATCGGCATGAGCTTCCTGAAAGCGGGCATAGGCTTCGGCGGGTTCTGCTTCCCCAAGGATCTGGAGGCTTTCTACTGGCTCAGCCAGCGCAAAGGTTACGACTTCGAACTCCTGAAGGCCGTGAAGAACATCAACGAGGACGCCAAGATGTGGCTGGTCAAGAAAGTGCAGGAAGAGCTCTGGAACCTGGAGGGCAAGACCGTGGCCCTGCTCGGCCTGGCCTTCAAGCCGGAGACCGACGACATGCGCTTCGCTCCCAGCATAGACATCATCGCCGAGCTGACCAAGCTGGGCGCCAAAGTGCGGGCCTACGACCCTATCTCGCAGGAGAACGCCAAAAAAGCCATAAAAGGCATATATTTCGCCAAAGACGAGTACGACTGCCTGGCCGGGGCCGACTGCGCCTGTCTGGTGACGGAATGGGCCCGCTTCGCGAAGCTGGACATGAAAAAGGTCATGTCCCTGCTGAAGCACCCCATCTTCATCGACGGCCGCAACCTGTACAGGCCTGAAAAGATGAGGGAGCTGGGCTTCACGTACAGGTCGGTCGGAAGGCAATAAGCGCCGGCGCTCTTTAAGTTCCGCGTTCGCGCCGGAACGGGATGTGACCTATTATGAGGATACTTGTGACCGGCGCGGCCGGTTTCCTGGGCAGCCACCTGTCCCGCTATCTCCTGGACAAGGGCCACGCCGTAGTCGGCCTGGACAACTTCATAACCGGAAACATAGAAAATATCCGGGACCTTTTCAGGAATTCAAAGTT
>JAKLEK010000278.1 GCA_022703115.1 Elusimicrobiota bacterium | reverse complement strand
CCGAAGAAATAGACCATTTTGGATATCTTTGCGGACTTAGCGGTTTTCGCGACTTTTTTCATAGTGGCCGATCTGGGCATAGTAACAGTGCTCCTGCGGTTGTAGGATGGCCCCCTGGAGGGGGGCTGGGCCCGGCCCGCGGCCGGCGGATGCCGCCGCGTTAGTAAGGACCTTACTTATATATTAGCAAAATAGGGGCATACGGACAAATCCGGGAAGATCGCGCTACCGGCCGAGCGGCAGGCAGTCGTCCCCGGGCTTGTTGTCAGTACCGCCGCTTTATATGTAAACTTTCACCCGGTTCGAAAGCCCGCGCCGGCGCGCGGGGAGGTTCCGGAGGCGGCATGCCGAAGACAGCGCTCTTGTCAGCGATCTTGATTTTCACTCCCGCAGTTTCAGCGGCCGGGGCCTGGAACGACCCGGTAATGGACGCTCTTACGGAGGAGCTGGACCGGTCTTTCCGGGGATTGAGGGACAAGGAGAAAGCGCGGCTGTATTTTCTCGGCTACGAACTCACCGAATCCAGGACCTCGCATCTGAGTTCCAAGATGGGCGCAATAGACGCGGATTCGGACCTTTACAGCCGCAGGCTGGACGTGGACGTACGCGTCAACTCTCCGGACCTGGACAACACCCATCAGGTGAAGGGGGGAGCCTCCTGGTCGCGGCGGGTCCAGACCGGGAACCTGCCGGTCTCCCTGGACGACGACCGGGACGCGCTGCGGGCCAGGATCTGGGAATATACGGACAAGGCGTTTAAAAAAGCCCAGGAGGACTTCACCAAGGTAAAGATGAACAAGGCCGTCACCGCGCAGGAGGACGACCAGTCCCCGGATTTCTCCTCCGCCCCCGCGGAACACTTCTACGAGACCGCGGACCTGCCGCCGATGGATAAAAAGGCGTGGCGGGAGACATTGGACAGGTTCTCCGGGGTCTTCGCCGCATATCCGTTCATCTACGATTCCGGCGTAAGCCTCGGCGCAGAAAGCCGCAACAGGTACATCGTGAACAGCGACGGCGTCAGAATAAAGACCGGGGAGAATTACATCGTTCTGTCCTACGAGCTTTCCTCGCGCACCACGGACGGCATGGACCTGACCCGTTCAAGACGCTACAGCGCCGCGGATTACCGGGGCCTGCCCTCGGAAGCCGAGGTAAGCGCGGACATCGCGCGCTCCATCTCCGAATTAAAAGCCCTCAGGGAAGCCCCGGTCATGGAGCCATATCACGGCCCCGCCATACTGAAAGCGCGGGCCGCGGCGGTCTTTTTTCACGAGATCATCGGCCACCGCCTGGAAGGACACCGCCAGAAACTGGAGGAAGGCGGTCAGACCTTCACCAAAAAACTGGGACAGAAGGTGACCTCCGACATAATCAGCCTCTACGACGATCCGAGCATGAAGGATTTCCGCGGCAGGCCGCTGAGAGGCCACTACAGGTACGACGACGAAGGCGTAAAGGCCCGGCGCGCCCCGCTGATAGAGAACGGCGTACTGAAAGGATTCCTGATGAGCCGTTCGCCCATACGCGGGTTCCCGTCGTCCAACGGACACGGCAGGCGCTCACCCGGGAACGCCGTCGTCTCCAGGATGGGGAACACGATCGTGGAAGCATCCAGAACGGTCCCCTACGAGGAGCTCCGCGACCGTATGCTTGAGGAGTGCCGTAGGCAGAACAAGCCGTTCGGACTGGTATTCGAGGACATATCCGGCGGGTTCACCAACACGGACCGCGGCGGACCGCAGGCCTTCAAAGTCCTTCCGCTCCTGGTCTACCGGGTCTACACCGACGGAAGGCCGGACGAGGCCGTGCGCGGAGCGGACATAGTAGGCACGCCCATAGCCAGCCTGAGCAAGATCTCCGCGGCGGCGGACGACCCCGACATATTCAACGGCACCTGCGGGGCGGAATCGGGGTGGGTTCCCGTATCCGGAGTGTCGCCCAGCCTTCTCCTAACCGAGATAGAGGTGGAGAAGACCAGAAAATCCCAGGAGAAACCTCCGGTGCTGGAACCGCCGGCCCACGATCGGGACGACGCGGCGGCGGGGAGGCTGAGATGAAGACGAGCAGAACCGCCCTGCTGGCCGTTTCCGCCCTGGCGCTCTCCATCCCGGCCTGCGCCGCCCCGCCCGAAGACGACGCCGTGTTCAGGGCCATGCGGGACGAGATGTCCCGCTCCATGTCCAGACTGCGGATGGACTCGCTGCAGAAGCCCTACGCGCTCTCGTATGAGATACGGGACGGCAGGGCCTTCGGGGTCTCCGCGAGCTTCGGCGCCCTGGAATCGTCTTATTCCGCGCCCTACCGGCGGCTGAAAGTGGACCTGCGCGTAGGCTCCCCGGAATTCGACAACACCAATTACGCCCCGGACAGATGGTCAGGCTACGGCCC
>JAKLEK010000277.1 GCA_022703115.1 Elusimicrobiota bacterium | reverse complement strand
AAGCTGGCTTGGCGGGTGCGTACCAGGGGAGCGGAGGCCGGCGACGGTATATGGATATATTATATAGGGGCGGCGGACGGACGCATCCTTTTCCGATACGATGACATGCGCTACGCCGCCAGCGGAACGGTCCGGGGCAGCGTCTACCCCATCTCGCCTCTGCCGACAGGCAGCGGGGGATGGCTCTCGCCTTCGGCGAACATCCCGATACGCGACCAGTACGTATGGGTGACGAATTCCCTGACCTCGTCCTCAAGAGCGGTCACCGGCGCTTCCGGGAACTACGCGTCCTCCTACGACGGCAAGGTTTTCGCTTCGCTGAAGGGGCCGTATTTCTCCGTGGTCAATTTCCTGGGGCCCAGCGCCCACTTCGACAACGGAGGCGGGGTCTGGACCTCTTATGCGCATTCACCGAACATAGGTAGCGTCCCTTCGGCCGATAACTCCTACAGCGTGACCATACCGCAGAGCCATTGGCCCGCCGGCGCCTTCGCCAAGGTGCTGCCTCATTTCGCGTCCTTCAACGTGGGACTCCTGGACAACGACGGGGATTTCGTGAACGAGGACGAGCTGCATCTCCTTTCCGGCGGGAACGCCGTCGCCAGCTACATAGGTTCCCGCTCCTCTCCGTTCTTCGGCGCCCCGGTGGAGGGGGCGTCTTACGGGTTATACCTGGATAAAAGGACCCAGGCCGCCACTTCGTTCAGCGTGGATTTCTCCAGCTATCTGGTCCTGACCGATAACCCGCTGGTCACCAGCAATCCCACCGGCTCGATAAACTGGGTTCCCGGGGCGGCCGGGGTCTCCATGGAAATCCTCGGGAATTCGGAGAACAGCCAGGCCGAGGTCAACGTCTTTTACCACCTCAATTCGGCGCGCTACTATTTCACCCTTCTCAACAAGGACCCGGCGGACCTGTCCCGGGTTCCGGCCGACATATCTTCCAAGCAGGTCCCGGTCATGGTGCACGCCTACGACACCAGAACGGACATAAGCAACGGGGGTATGCGGAATGCGTTCTACGACCTGGAAGCCGACAACATCTTCATCGGCGACGGGAGCAAGACAGGGAGCGGGAAATACCTGTCCTTCGCGCTGGACGGGACCATAATACGCCATGAGTACGTGCACCGGGTTGTGAACCAGATATACCCTATCATAAACATAGGCGAATTCGGAGCCCTCTCCGAGGCCATGGCCGATTATTTTTCGCTGGCCTCTCTGGACAACAGGGAAGGCAACGGCAGCATCTCAGTGCTGGGCAATTTCGTAGGCTGGCCGCGGGATATCTCCGGGACCGACGCCGTGATGCCCGGCTCCTGGACCGGAGAGGTGCACGGGGACAGCCTGATACTTTCACAGGCGCTGTGGGAGCTGAAGAAGGACGCCGCCACGTTCGGCGCCCCTTACCCGGCGTTTCCCGGCGTGGACAAGGTGGACGTGCTGGCTTACGCCGCGTTCTTCTACTTTCCGGATAATTTCGCCAATTTCCAGGACGCCATGGTGGACGCCTGCCGCCAGTTCGGGGGAGGAGCATGTCCCTACGAATCCACGATAGATTCCGTCTTCGCATCGCACGGCATACCGGCCTACAGCCTCACCGGGGACGCCTACGATCAGCCGGTGCCCGGGACCATATGCTCCAACAACAACGGCCCGGAATGCGCCACCGACCTGAGCCAGCGGTCCTCAGTCTCCGGGACCATCTTCCCGATAGGCGACTCGGATTTCTACTCCCTGCCTCTCTCCGAGGGGGAATTCACCGCCACGCTGACCCTCCCGGCGGCCGGATCCAATTTCCAGGCCTACGCCATCGGCGTCTTCGACGCGGAGCGCAGGCACGTGATCGACGCCTCCCCTTCCGTCTCCAACTCCATCAACGGGATCTGCCCCCTGGTCGGTGACTGTCTGACGAACGACGGCACGCTCACTCTCTCGCACAGGATATCCTCGCCGGGACGCTACTATCTGGTCATCACGGCGGCCGGGAACAATTACTCCCAGTCCCAATACTCGTTATCGCTTAACTTCTCCCCAAAGGGCTCGGCGCAGGCGGAAGTGGCGCGGGCGGTCTTCGACAGGGACACCATTTCCTTCTCCGTTCCGTACGCCAAATTCGCCATGTCGTACGCTCCGTCATCCTCCACCCTCACCGGCGCAGAATCCGTTTTTCAGTACGCGCAGCTGCGCGACGGGCTGGACCACCATCCGCTGCCCGGGACCAGGACGGACTCGCCCGGCAGCTACCTGACTATAAGCACCGTGACCCAGGGCGCGGCGGGGGGATATTACATCCGCGGTTCCGCCTCCCTGTCGCCCGGATTCAGCGCGCGTTACCCCGCGGCCGGTTCGGTCTGCCTGGAGGTATTCGGGCGGAACCACATGGGAAGCGTCGTCTCCCTGGGC
>JAKLEK010000276.1 GCA_022703115.1 Elusimicrobiota bacterium | reverse complement strand
GGGCCTTGAAAAGTTCTCGGTGAATTCCCGCCGGCTGCTCGAGACCGTCTACGACAGAAAGAAGATCATAGACGGCATGACGTCGCTGCTCGACGGCATGGCCGTCTGAGCGGACCCGCCGCGCACTTATTGTATAATTGTCCCTAGAGGTATCAGATGTTCATTTACAGATGGCGGCACCTGGCGCTCCTCCTCGGGGATATAGCGCTTTTCTACTTCTCCCTGGCGCTGGCCCTGACCGTGCGGAGGTGGGGACTTCCGCCGCTGGAGTTCTTCAACCTCCATGCCGTGGCCTTTTCTTACTTCATCCCCGCCTGGGTCTGCGTTTTCTACGTCATCGGTTTTTACGACCTGCGCCGCATAAGCAAGCTGGTCAGCCTTATAAATTCGGCCCTGCTGGCCTTCGCGGTCAATTTCGCCGCCGCCACGGTGTTCTTCTATACGTTCTCCCCGAAGTGGGAGATAACGCCTAAGACCCACCTGCTCCTGACCCTGGTCTTCCTTCACGTTTTCGCGATGCTCTACCGCAACGCGTGGGTCAAGTTCCTGCTGGCCAAGCTGCTCTCCCAGCGGGTTGCCTTCCTGGGAGAGGACCCCCTGATCGGGGCGATAAAGCGCGACCTGGCCCGCAATCCGCACCTCGGTTTCACCGTGGTCCCGCTGCCGGAGCTCTCCGCCAGGCGGATGGACCAGGGCAGGCTGTGGCTGCCTCGCGGCGGCGCCGGGCGGGAGTTCTCGGCCAGGGTCGATCTTCTGGTTGTGGATTCGGAAGAAGCGGAAAAGAACCCTTTCCAGGAGAACGCTTATCTCTCCGCGGCGGCCATAGAAGGCGTGCCGGTGCTAACCCATCTGGATTTTTACGAGGACATATACGGGAAGATACCGCCGGAGCACGCAGCGAAGCCGGGCTGGCTTTTCGGCAACGTGCTGCGCCGCAATAACGGCTTCTATGCGCCGGCCAAGCGCGGTTTCGACATCCTGTCCGCCGGGCTGGGGCTGCTGGTAATGGCGCCGTTCCTGGCCGCGACCTGGCTCGCCCTCAAGATCTTCGACGGCTGGGATAAGCCGGTCTTCTTCATCCAGAAACGCGTCGGCTACATGGGCAGGCGGTTCATAATCTGGAAATTCAGGACCATGGTCCCCGGGGCGGACAAGGCTGGCCCGCTCTACCAGGCCTCGTCCGGCGATAAGCGGATAACCTCCATCGGCGGCTTTCTGCGGCTGATACGTTTCGACGAGGTTCCGCAGCTCTGGAACGTGCTCAAAGGCGATATGTCGCTGATAGGGCCGAGGCCGGAATGGACGCGCGAGGTCAAGATACTGGAACGCAGCGTGCCGCATTATCACCTCAGGCACTTCGTGAAACCCGGGATGACGGGCTGGGCGCAGATAAATTTCCGCGCCACGGCCAGCGCCCTGGATTCGGTGGAGAAGCTGCACTACGATCTGTATTACGTTAAGAACATGACGCTGGCCCTCGACATAGGCATCCTGCTGCGCACCATACGGAGGGTATTCCAGAGGGATTCCTCCTTCTCCCCTGAACGGCGCGCGGAGGCGTGAACATGAAGAATACCGCGGAAACAGCCGGGGGCGGGCGTTCTCCGTTCCTCCGCGCTTTGGTCCTCGCCGCGGCCTGTTCTTTCCTCTGGCTTTTCGCGCAGTGCCTCGTTCAGGCCGCCCTCTTCGGCGGCGAGGGCGCCGGCGGCGACAGGGACTTCGGGCTGGCCACCGTCCTGTCCGGGTGGGCGCTGTCCATCCTTATAGGGGCGCTGTTGTCCGGTCCCGCGGCCAGAACGTTCCTCGGCCAGTACAGCCTTTCCGGTTTCCTGGCCGTGGTGCTGGCGGTTCCGGCCGCAACCCTCCACTGGTGGATATCGCCCTTCGGCACGGAGTCCGAGACCGGCCGCTTCCTGACGAGGATGTTCCATTATCTCGGCGGGTTCGGTTCCCTGCCTGAAGGCAGAAAAGGCTGGGCGCCGTTCCATTCCCTCTATTTTATATGGCTGTACGCCCTGTCCTTCCCGGGCTTCTACTTGACCGCGTTCCTGGCGAAGCGCAACAGACCGCCGGAAAAGATCGTGGTTGAGAACGTCCGCGTCACGGTGAACAGGGTGTAGCCGCGCAAGAGGCCGGTCCCGCTCTTCTTTGAACGCATCATGCTCAGGAGCCGCTCTACGGGGCGTAACCCCGCGGAGCCGCACTTACCGGCCCCGAGGGGGACAAGTGCGTTCAAAGAGCCTGCTTATAGTCGAGGACGACTGGTATGTACTGGACATACTGAGCCGCTTCTTCGCTTCCTGCCATTATACCGTGCGTACCGCCGAGACCTGCGCCGACGCGCTCAGACTGTCGGCCGCGCACGCCCCCGACTGCCTCCTTCTGGATTTTCATCTGAAGGACGGAAAAGGCGAC
>JAKLEK010000275.1 GCA_022703115.1 Elusimicrobiota bacterium | reverse complement strand
CTCTTGAAGCCTTTTTCCCCGGCCATGAACAGCATGACGTCCGTCTCCTCTTCCATGTCCCGGTCCCGGCGCAGCAGTTCCGACAGCGCTTCCGTTCCGAAATAATACAGGGGCTTGACGCCCGGCGCCAGTTCGGACGCGGCGGGCGAGGACCTGAACTCCTCGTAATCGGTCCGCATCTTCTCCAGCAGGCGTTCTTTCTCTCCGGAGCGGCTCTCAGGCATTACGAAGACCATGAGCTCCATTCCGGGGTCGAGGTAGATGAAGGACTCCTCGCAGGAGAATATGCCGGAACAGGCGGGACACATCAGGAGGTCGCATTCCCCGCTTATAAGGGCTTCCTTCAGGGCGGAGTCGCGGTCCCCTCTTATCACGGTCCAGAGATCGGCCTCGAACCGCTCGCCGCATGACGGGCATTCCGCCGTGAACGTTCCTTTTATAGACATGTCGGTTTAACTGCCGGCGCCCGCCAGAGAGTTGAACTCGGCGATCATTTTGTCCCATACGGAGACCTGCGCGAAGGTCTCGTCCCAGAACTCCGGGTCCCAGAGCCGCCTTAGTTCCTCCGAGGTGCGCCCCTGCTGCTCCACCCAGGTGAAATATTTAAGGTTGTGAACTGCTTTGCGGTCGTAATAACCGAGCTCTCGCATATGGCCGGTCGTTTCGCCCAGCAGGCGGCGCTCCATGTCCGCTATCGCGTGTTCCCTGGTGTAAGGACCGCGCTCCTTGTTCAATTCCTCCAGCCTGGAGCGGTAAAGGTCCATCGAATCCGTGAACACCGTGAATATGACGTCCTCGGGCCCCATCTCGAAATACTTGGCCGTCTTTATGGCGCTCAGCATGTTCGAAATACCGGATATTCCCAGAAGAGGCAGCCGTTCTACGGTCTCCTTGTTCACGCCGCATCCGGCCAGGACCTTCCTGCCCGCGGGCTCGTTGAAAAGCCTGACCAGGCGCATGCAGGCCTCGTCGTCTATGGCCGTGACCACGTCGGTATTGCGGACGTTATGAACCCAGGGTATATGCTTGTCCCCTATCCCCTCTATGCGGTGCTCGCCGAAACCGTTCATGAGGATGGTGGGACACTGCAGAGCCTCTGAAGCAGTTATCTTCAGTCCGGGGAATTTTTTCTTAAGGTAATCCCCCGCCGCGATGGTGCCGGCCGAACCGGTGGCCGAAACGAAGGCCGACAGCCTGGAACCCGGCTTCCTGACGGAATTGAAGGCCTCCTCGATAGCGGAACCGGTCACATGATAATGCCAGACCGGATTCCCGAACTCCTCGAACTGATTGAAGATGACGCAGTCCTTGCGGGTCTTCTTTATCTCCCAGCACTTGTCGTATATCTCCTTGACGTTGGACTCGGTGCCGGGCGTGGCGATGACTTCAGCCCCTATGGACCTAAGCCATTCGAACCTCTCCCTGGACATGCCTTCCGGAAGGATGGCCACGGCCGTAGCCCCGAGAAGGGCTGAATCGAAGGCCCCGCCGCGGCAGTAATTGCCGGTAGACGGCCATACGGCTTTCTGTTTCTCCGGATCGAACTCGCCTGTGACCAGCCTGGGCGCCAGACACCCGAAAGCCGCGCCGACCTTATGCGCCCCCGTGGGGAAATACTTTCCGACCAGACCCACGATGCGGGCCCTGACCCCGGTGAGCTCACCCGGCAGCTCCAGGAAGTTCACGCCGCCGAAAAGCCCGGTATCGAAGTCGTTATGCCAGTTGATGCGGAAAAGGTTAAGCGGGTCCACGTCCCACAACCCTGTTTTTTTCAGTTTTTTCCTTATTCCCGCCGGCACCAGGCTCGGGTCCTTCATCTGAGCGAAAGTCGGGATCACAATGCCCCGTTTCCGGCACAATTGAGCCGTCTTCTTAGCCACTGCGGGATTCGTTCCGGTCCTTGCCATTTAAGATCCTCCTGCCGGCGCTCCGGGCGCCGCCTGCTCTACGCGGTCTTCACGTTCTTTCCCACCCAGATGAAAGCGGCGGGCAGTATGATGCACTGACAATGATTGCTGATTATCGAGTTCTGGTCCGGCATTATGGAGACCAGGCCGCTGGTCCAGCTGACGTACCTTATGTGCTCGGATTCCAGCCATTCGTAGACCCTGGGTCCCACCCGGGGCATTACGCTCCAGACCACGGCGTTATCCCACGGGATGGCCTCAGCGTCGGGAGAGAACTTTATTTCCGGTATCTTCTTGGCCAATGAGTCCATGCTTTCCCTCCGGCGTAAATCTTCGACCGCGGACTGTACCCCGAATTCTGTCTTTATGCCTCGCGGCATAGAGAGGGTCATTTATCTGCTGCGGCCCACTCTGCGCCCACGCCCCCGCGGGCGAAGGACAGGCTGTCCGGCGCATGTTCGGCCTTGCTCCGGGCGGGGTTTGCCAGGCTTCTCCGGTCGCCCGAAGAACGGTGCGCTCTTACCGCACCTTTTCACCCT
>JAKLEK010000274.1 GCA_022703115.1 Elusimicrobiota bacterium | reverse complement strand
AAGATATCCGGCTACGCGTGGGAGGTGGGCCGGGCCAACGCTCTGGGCGCCGGCATATTCATAAGCGTGCACCACAACGCCGGCACCGGACGCCACGCGGTCTGGGCCTTCGTGCACGACGGCGGACGGGACGAGGCCGGAAGCAGGCTCCTCGCCGGCATACTGGCGGAGGAAGTGGCCCTGGCCACCGACCTGGAAAACCGGGGAGTGTACCCGGACAGTTCCACCGGCCGCAACGATTACCGCTGCCCGGCCACCGGCCGCCTGGCCTTCTACAGCCTGGACGAGAACGTGAACAAGGCGCCTTACAGGGCGCTGCTGGAGATAGGGGATATGGGCAGGGACGGGGATTTTCTGCGGGACAAAAGGAACCGGAAAGCGATAGGGAAGGCGATAAAGCGCGGCATAGCGAGATTCCTGTCTCGCATCGGGAGCACCGCGTACGACGCCGGTCCGGAAGCCGACCGAGCCAGGCCGCCGCGTTAGACGGCGGCGGCATTATGTTATAATAGGGACGGTATCGGGACCGGTCCTAATTTTCGGTCCGAACGGGGGTTTATGCGCGTATATCTCAACCTGCTTTCCGCCGTGATTTTTCTATCCAGCCCAGGGGCGGCATCAGCCGCGGCCGACGCCGCGCCAGACACCGATGTGCGTCCGGTGATACGAAAGGCGAAGGAAGCCCCGATGCCCGCCGCCGGAGAGGTCCCCATGCTGATGACCCGGACCGGCGAGGACGAAAAGGTCTGGATAAGCATAGAGCGGCCGGACGTGGCCGCTCTGGAAACGGACCTCCTCAGCCGCTCGCCGCTCGCCCAGAACGAAAGGATCTCGGTTTACGAATTGACCGTGCCGGAACTTGACGAACTGTCGGTCCGCATGCAGGACCGGTTCCGCCGCTCGCCTGGATTCTTCGCGCACGACTCGCTGGCTTCCGCGCTGGAGGACCTTGAAGAGCCGCCCGCCCCGCCGGCGAGGGCGTTCGTCATCGATCAGCAGGAAAAGGTCAAACCCATGCTGGACATGGTCAAGGAAGAATCGATAATTTCCACTATAGAGACCCTGGCCGCCTATAAGAACCGCAACTACCGCAGCGCCACCGGCATATCGTCCTCAAAGTGGCTGGCCGAACACTGGACGGAAATGGCGGCCGGCCGGCCGGACGTATCGGTAACCTCTTTCAAGCACGCGTCCTTCCCGCAGGAGTCCGTCATACTTACCGTGCGCGGCGCCTCCGAACCGGACAAGGTGGTGGTCCTTGGCGGCCACATAGACTCGGTCGCCGGCAGCGGCGACAACCCGGCCCCCGGAGCGGACGACAACGCGTCGGGCATAGCGGTGGTGGAGGAAGCCGCGAGGGTCCTGCTGGCTTCCGGCTACAGGCCCGCTCAGACCATAAAATTCATCGGCTTCGCCGCCGAGGAGGCCGGCCTTCGCGGTTCCGGAGAGATAGCGGCCGCTTTCAAGAAAGAAGGCGCGGCCGTGCAGGGCATGCTGAACCTGGACATGACCAACTACAACGGTTCCGCCAAGGACATCTACTTCATCTCCGACTATACCAGCGCGGACCAGAACGCCTTCCTCGGCAAGCTGATCGACACTTATACCGGATATACCTGGTCCACGAGCAAGTGCGGTTACGGCTGCTCCGACCACGCGTCCTGGACCAAGAACGGCTTCGCGGCCTCGCTGCCGTTCGAAGCAAAGTTCAACGAATGCAGCCCCGACATCCATACGGCCAGGGATACTCTGGCCCAGATGGGCGGGCGCGCGGCGCACGCTTTGAAGTTCGCGAAACTCGCGGTGGCGTACATGGTCGAGACGGCAAAATGAACAGAGGTGAACCAATGACCCGTAACGTAGTGGCGTCGTTAGCGGCGGCGGTCCTGCTGACAGGAGTGTCCGCCCGGCAGCCAGTAGTGAAGATATGTCAGGGTTTCCTTCCCGAGAACGATCTCAACATAGCGATCGGCTCCTTCGAGGACAGGGGAATAAACCAGCAGGAGTTCAACGAAGTGCTGGATACCGTGGAAAAGATATACCGCCCGATAGTGGCCGAGCGGGGCGCGACCCTGGTGGTCAACCGCAACTGGGAGGACACCACGGTCAACGCCTACGCCCAGCAGCAGGGCAAGAAATGGATGATAAGCATGTTCGGCGGCCTGGCGCGCCACGCGGCCATCACCCAGGACGGTTTCGCCCTGGTAGCCTGCCACGAAATAGCGCACCACCTGGGCGGAGCGCCGAAGAAATCCGGCTGGGCCACCATCGAGGGGCAGGCCGACTACGCCGCCAACCTGAAGTGCCTGCGCAAAGTGTTCGCCGACGGCTCCAGCCGCGGCTTCACCCGGCCTGCCGCCGAAGACCCGTTAGCGGTCGAGACCTGCGACAGGGCTTTCGCCTCCGATACCGACAGGGCCCTCTGCCTGAGGGGCGTCATGGCGGGCAAATCGGTGAC
>JAKLEK010000273.1 GCA_022703115.1 Elusimicrobiota bacterium | reverse complement strand
GGCCGTAGTGAAGGCCTGCAAGTCCGCCGGCATACCGATACGGATAGGCGTGAACTGCGGTTCGCTGAAGGCGCTGAAAAAGACCCCGTCCCCCAAATGGCGCCCCCGCGAATGGGCGGAGGTCATGGTCAGGGAAGCGCTGGACGAGGTCCGGGTCCTGGAGAACGAAGGCTTCAGGGATATAGTGGTGTCCCTGAAGGCCGACGATATCGAGAGGACCGTGATGGCGAACCTGCTTTTCTCCGAGAGGTCCGACGTGCCGCTGCATCTGGGGGTGACCGAGGCCGGCAGTTTCCTTTCCGGCACCGTGAAGTCCTCGCTCGGGATAGGCCTGCTGCTTACGCAGGGCGTCGGAGATACCATACGCGTCTCCCTTACCGAGGACCCTGTGATGCAGGTGCGCGCCGCTTACGAGATACTGAAAGCCCTGGGGATGAGGCAGTACGGGCCGAACCTGATATCATGTCCCACCTGCGGCCGCTGCCAGGTCAATGTGGAAAAGGTCATAAAAGAGATAGAGGCGAGAGTTTATTCCGACAGGACCCTTCTGGAGCGCTCCACCGGCCGGAAGATAGCCGTGATGGGCTGCGTGGTGAACGGCCCCGGCGAGGCGCGCGAGGCGGATTTCGGCATCGCCGGCGGCAAGGGCAGAGGCGTCTGGATCGAGCGCGGCAAACAGATGCGGGTAGTCAGCGAAGCCGAGTGGGTCAACGAGATAATAAGGAAAATACGGTCCCTGAAATGAAAGCCACCGATATGAACAAACCAGACAACCGGGCCGCGGCGGAGTCCTCGGCCATAACGCCGCGCGCGCGCGATTATTCCCAGTGGTACCTTGACGTGATAAAGGCCGCCGGCCTCGCGGAACACTCCGCTGTCCGCGGCTGCATGGTGGTCCGCCCTCACGGGTACGCCATATGGGAGAAAATGCAGAGGGAACTGGACGACAGGTTCAAGGCCACCGGGCATGAGAACGCCTACTTCCCCCTTTTCATTCCGTTGTCCTTCTTCTCGCGCGAGGAGAAGCACGCCTCCGGTTTCGCGAAGGAATGCGCCGTGGTGACCCATCACCGTCTTAAGGCTATAGACGGGGAGATAGTGCCCGACCCGGAATCGAAGCTGGAGGAGCCGCTCGTCGTCCGTCCGACCAGCGAGATGATAATCTGGTCGCAGTACAAGAACTGGATACAGAGCTACCGCGACCTGCCTCTGCTTATAAACCAGTGGGCCAACGTCGTGCGCTGGGAGATGCGCACGCGCCTGTTCCTGCGTACCGCCGAGTTCCTGTGGCAGGAAGGGCATACCGCGCACGCGACCGAGAAGGAGGCGCTGGAGGAGACCTGGCGCATGCTGGACGTCTACGCCGATTTCGCCGAGAACGTCATGGCCGTGCCGGTGATCAAGGGACGCAAGACGGAGGGAGAGCGCTTCGCCGGCGCCGTTGAGACGCTTTCGATCGAAGGCATGATGCAGGACGGCAAGGCCCTGCAGATGGGCACCAGCCATTATCTGGGTCAGAACTTCTCCAAGGGAGCCGACGTCAAGTTCCAGAACAAGGATGGAGAGCTGGAATTCGTCTATGCCACCAGCTGGGGCGTGAGCACCAGGCTGGTGGGGGCGCTGATCATGACCCATTCCGACGATTCCGGCCTTGTCCTCCCCCCCAGGCTGGCCCCGGTCCAGACCGTGGTGGTCCCAATATTCAAGAACGACGCGGAGCGGGCCAGGACGGTGGATGAAGCGCGGAAGGTGGCGGCCGAACTGAAGGCCCTCGGCGTCGCCGTTCGCGTGGACGACCGCGACGGGATAATGCCGGGCGCGAAATATTATGAGTGGGAAGGCAAGGGGGTGCCGTTGCGGATCGAGGTCGGTCCCAAGGACCTTGAGAAGGGTTCTCTCTGCGTGGCGCGGCGTTTCGTTACGGAGATAGCGGGAGAGGCCCCGGAGGCGCAGCGCAGGAGACGGAAAGCGTTCCTGCCCAGGGCCGAGGCTATAGCTTCGATCGTTCCGACGCTTGAGGCCATGCAGAAGGAGCTGTTCGCGCGCGCCGGAGCGGCGCGGGCGTCCCGCACGCGGGTGCTGGACAAGATAGAGGATTACGGGAAGTTCTTCGGGGAGGAGGGCGGAGGGTTCGCCTGGGTGCATTGGGCCGGGGATTCGGCGCAGGAAGAGGAGATGGCAAAACGTTTCGAGACCAGCATACGCTGCGTCCCGTTCGAGGACCAGATCCCACCGGAAGCGCGCGGGGAAGGTTCCTGCATCCTTACGGGCAAGCCTTCGAAGCAGCGGGTCCTGATGGCCAAGTCGTACTGACCCGCCGCGGATATCCGCCGGCTGGGCCGGAGTTCTGTCATCCCTCGGCCTACACCCCATGGGTACGCTGGGCTGCCGGGGGGCACAGGGGTCGAAGGGCACGCTACTAGGCTATGCCTGTGCCGTAACAGACGCTATGCGTCTCAGACGGCC
>JAKLEK010000272.1 GCA_022703115.1 Elusimicrobiota bacterium | reverse complement strand
CCTGCCGGAAGGTCAGGTCCTACATCCTCACCCTGAAAGCCCGCTGACGGCGCGGACGTCAGAACCCGCACATCGCCGCCCCGCGGCAGCTCGACAGTCCTTTCAGCCCCAGCACGAGGTACCATATTGCGGACAGGAACAGGGTCATGCGGCCTATGTTGCGCAGACGCGCGTTCATAAAGGGACCGGGAACCAGGGCGGGCAGCAGGAACAGGGACGTGGCGGAGAAGAAGCCCGAAAAATAGACGAGCCCGGCGGCGGGGTCCCCCATCTGGACGAGGCGCACGAAAGCCGCGGCGAAAGGCGGACAGACGTTTATCCCCGTCATGAAACCCAGTGCGAGCGGAAGTCCGGCGAAGCGGGCGCCGGCCTTCCCTGGACATTTCCCTTCCGCTCCGCCGAACCGGCCGCTAAAGAGGAAAGCAAGCATCGCCAGCGCGGTGATGAGCATGGCCAGGGGCGCCGTCCAGGCGGGAAGATGGGGATTGCAGGCGCGGCCGATCAGGGCGGCGCTTACGGCGAAGAGGAAATAGGCGGCGGCGCGGCCGAGAAGGAATTCGGCGAGGATGGAGAGGTCCGCCTTCCAGCTCCCGCCGCCTTCGCTGAGGAGGTAGGGAAGGAGGGCGGGCAGGCAGGAGACGAGGCAGTACGAGCCCGTAGAGAGCCCGAGGACGAAGCCTTCGGATAAAAGGGAAAGCATGTGCTGCGCTCCGCCCCGCTAACAGCTAATAGCTATTAGCTATCGGCTCTTGGCCATCAGCGTCATCAGAGAGTGACGGCGCGGTTGCAGGGTTTGCACCAGCCGGCGGATTTACCCTGCAGGGATTTACGGTTCAGGCCTACGGAAGCCTTGCAGCCCGGACACCTGACTTCCCTTCCGGAGAGGTCCAGTTTAGGATAATCCTTCTCGAATATATCCTTGCTGGTATAGCGGGGTTCAACCCATTTTCCATCTTGCATTTCTCTCACCTCGTTATAATGTGCGCAAGGTCCCTCAGCGCCGCGGGCGCGAACAATGCCCCGAACGCGCCCCCTGTCACCAGTGCGGAGAAAACGAAGCATTTTTCCGGGCTCAGGAAGCGGAGGACCCCGGCGCTTTCCTCCGCGACGGCGCCCGGGACCGAATAGCGGAGCGCCTTGGTCGGACAGGCCGGCAGGCACTCCCCGCACAGATTGCAGTAAGCGGTGATCTCCGGCTTCCCCCCCTCCCCCGTCCTTATCGCGTACATGGGACACGCTTCGGCGCATGCCGAGCAGCCGGAACAGGCCGCCTTCTCCACGGATATACGGAACGGGTTCAAGCGGCCCCAGAAAGCCTGCCAGGCTCCGAACGGGCAGAGAAAGGAACAGAACGTGCGCTTTCTGGTCAGCAGAGGTCCGGCCAGCAACATTGCCAGCGCGAACAGCATCAGTCCCAGCTGGACCCGGCGTATGGAAGCATCGTCCGGTTCCAGAAAAGCCGCGGTCATCTTAAGCGGGCACAGCCAGAGGCAGTAGACCGGCAGCATATAGGCCAGCGAGACAAGAAGCAGAAAGATAAGCAAAGCGGCCGGAAAGTCCCGGAAAGCGCCGGCCGGCAGTATGGACCTGATGAGCGCTTTCCGCGGCAGGGCCGAAAGGGAGTCGTCGATGCCTCCGTAGAAGCAGGCCCAGGAACACCAGGCCCTGCCTATAACCAGCGTGAAGAAAAGCCAGAGGAAGGCCAGCGTAAGAGGACCCCAAAGTTTCCAGTCCCCGCTCATCAACGCCAGATACTGCTGGTAAAGATAGTTGAAGAATGACGGGGCAATGGCGATGTGGCAGAACGGAGCGTCTTTCATGCAGGAAGGGACGAAAGCGGCCGACAACAAGGCCGACTTGAAGTGGACCAGAAAGGAAAGCGCCAGGCCGGCGAAGAATATCCGGCGGTAGAAAGAAACCCGCCCGGTATAAGCTATGAAAAAGGCCGTAAGACCGGTGAACAGGGACCAGGCAAAGGGATAGACCAGAGACAGCTCCCCGCCGCTTATGGCCCGGGCAGCCAGAAGCACCGGCACGAATACGGCCGCTCCGAACAGCAGCGACCCGGAGAATCCCCTACCGCCGGCCGGCATTATCTTAGCGAAGTTCCGCATTTCAGCAATAGTATATAATAGCAGAAGGCGGGCCAGCTAGACGGCGGTCAGCTGTAAGATAATTTAGCTATTAGCCAATAGCTACAAGCCCGCGAACACGTGACAGGTCATCGCCTCCGGCACACAGCCAGGAGGCGAGGATAAAAGTAAAATGTACTCATCATTCTTGTTCGGGGCGTTCTCACTGCTGACGCAGATATACGCCCTGAAAGAACTCTCGGGCATACTTACCGGCCACGAAGCCTCCCTTGGCCTCGGCCTCTCCGCCTGGCTGCTGTGGACCGCCGCGGGCATGTCGCTGGCTTTCAAAACCCGTATCGCCCGGAACAACTATGGCTCCTCCGCCTTCCCAGCGGCCTGTCTCAT
>JAKLEK010000271.1 GCA_022703115.1 Elusimicrobiota bacterium | reverse complement strand
ATCGAGAAGAACGGCGTAAAAAAGCTCATCTACCAGTTCTCCCTCGTCCGGGACGGCCGCCCGGCCGGCCTGGTGGAGCTGTCCCTGGAACTCCCTCCCGATATGCGGCACTTCGTAAGGAAATGACCATCCGGCGGAGCGGGTGGGCGGCGCGGCCGCTCGTGTTACCGGACGGACAGGGCGTATTCATGTCCGCGCCGGTATGATACGACATTGCCGTTCGGCCGCGGCTAAACCTTCCGGCCGGGAGCCGCGTCGGTATATGTGCGGATAATATGACTATCATGGAACGGAGCGAGGAACAGGTACGGCCCGGGGGCGGAGAGGACGCCGAAAACGCGTTCGCGCTTATAATACAGGAACATCAGCGGCTGGTCTATGGCGTGGCGTTGCGGCTTACGGGCAGCGCGGCCGAAGCCGACGATATCACCCAGGAGACGTTCCTCGCCGCATGGAAGCACCTGGGAGGATTCCGCGGCGACAGTTCTTTGAAAACATGGCTGGTCCGCATCGCGGTCAACAAGGCCCGCTCCTACTGGCGGTGGAAGAAGCTGCGCCGCTGGGCCTGCCTTGGCGGCGGCGATGAGGACGAGCCGGCGCTGGAGGACCTGCTGCCTGACGACCCGGCCGGCCGGCCCGAGCAGGCCGCGCAGGCTGCGGACCTGGAACGGCGTATCCGGTCCGCGATATCCACCCTGCCGCACAGACAGCGCGAAGTGGCCGCCATGCGCGCTCAGGAGCTGAGCATAGCCGAAATAGCCTCGGCGCTGGGAATGGCGGAGGGAACCGTGAAGGCCCATTGGTTCGAGGCCAGAAAGAAGCTCGAATCCCTGCTGGGAGACGTATTATGAACGAAGAGAAAGAGATGAAATTATTGTCCCTGATGGCGGTCGGCCGTAGCGACGGATTCTGGCTGCGGCAGAGGAACCATATCCTGGCCCGTACGTCCGTAAGCGGGCGCGGCGCCGGGCGCTGGCTGCTGGTACCGGCCGCCGCCCTTGCCGCCATGCTGCTGTTCGTGGCCAGGCACAGGCCGGAGGCCCCTGTTCACGAGGTCCAGAAAGTGGAGATATCCTTTCTAGAGAACCTGGACCTGTTGAGCGACATGGACGTGCTGGAATCCATCCCGGAGGATAAGATATGAAATGGAAGCGGGTGACCGCCGGCCTGGTAGCGGCGCTGCTGTCGGTGGCGAGCGCGGCCGTAACGGCGCCGGCCGAAGTTATCGACGACCTGGAATTTTTTTGCGACATGGGATTGCTTGCCGATCTGGAACTGATGGAGTCCGGGCAGCCGGATCTCGCAGGGGTATTTATAGCGTCGGCGCCGACGTCAGGGGTGGTCGGGTCCACCGGCAGCGCGCATGTTCCCGGGGGCGCGTCGGCGCGCGAGACCGGTGTTAAAATATCCACCGGCGCAACGGAGGGGTTATGAGGAGAGTAACAGGCATATTGATAGCGGTTTCGTTCCTATGGTTTTCGGTCCCGCCGGTCCGCCCGGCCGGGACCCCGGCCCCGGCCGACCGCAATGCCGCATGGGAGAAGCTCCCGGAAGCGGAGAAAGAGCGGGTTTTGGCTAATTACGTCAGATGGAAGAGCATGGACGCCGGGCAAAAGGCCGAATTACGCGAGAAATACGAGCGCTTCAGCCGCATGCCCGCCGCCCGCCGTCAGGAGCTGCGCGAGCGCTGGGCCAGGTTCCAGTCCATGCCGGATAATGCGCGCAATGAGCTTATGAACAAGTTCAAAAGGTGGCAGAGGCTTTCCAGGGAACGCCGGGAGGAGCTGCGCCGCGAGTATCGCCAGGAGCGCAAGGGCGAACGCCGGGGGGGAGGCGCCGGCGGCGGCCGGGAAGGCAGGGGGCGGAGATAGACTAAACCCGGAAGCCGAGTCCCGCGTCGGTATTGAACGAGGAAGAAAGCAGGATGCAAGAGGAGGGTCTATGAAGAACATTATAAGAGCGGCCGCCATATGCGCCTTCGGCATGTTCCTGGCCGCGTCCTGGGCCCGCGCCGAGGATGAGCTTAAAACGCAGGACAGGCTGCAGACTAGGGAGCAGCTGCGGACCGGTAACGGGGAACAGGAAATGGAGCGCCAGCGTCTGAAGAAAGGCGAGGCCCGGGAAGAGGCGAAAATGACGGGGTTGGACCGCGCAGATGAGGCCGCCGGCGAACATGGCAAGCAGGGGCGCGAGCGTGCGCGCGAGATGTCCGGGGGCGACAAGGCCAAGGGCGGAGCAATCCGGGAGAACGTCCGTAATTCGGGGGAAGAACAGGGGCTGAAGGACCAGGAACGCTCCCGCTCCCGTGATAGAAAAGGAGCGCTTGACCAGGAGCGAAAGGAAGAGAGAAAACAACTTCGCAGGCAGGAGCGCTCTTCCGATCGCCGCGCCGCCCGCTCCGAGCGGCGGCAGGAGAACCGCGCATCGGGCGGTAATATGTCCGGCGGCGGCCGCCGCAGGTAAGCGGCCGGAGTTCCGGTAATGGCCG
>JAKLEK010000270.1 GCA_022703115.1 Elusimicrobiota bacterium | reverse complement strand
CGGAAATTTCCTCCGCCGATCTCTTAGATCCCAGCGGGCAGCCTTCTATCAGTTTCTGTGCGGAAACGGTGAGACCGACCAGATACGCGGTGCCGTTCTTGTTCGGTCCGAGCACGACGGTCTTTTCGGTTATGGCGTCGAAAGCCTGCTGTATCCATTCGGTATGGATGCCGGGGGAGAGGTGATCGAGGAGCAGCGCTTTCCTGGCTCCGGTATTGAACGCCAGCCGGAAAACGTTCTGTACCTTTTCCTCATGCGGCCGGCCCTTCGTGTCCAGAAAACCGGGGTCGTCCGTGTCCAGCCAGGTGAGGTCCGGGTGATGGGGGGTCTTGGAGTAAGCCAGGATCGGAAGCGCGTTCCCGAAGCCCTTCACCAGTCTGTAGGCGTTCTGAAGAAGGTCGAGATGTATGTGGACGGCGCGTTCCGGGCCGAAAGCTCCCGACAGTTTGGGATCGACCCGCTCCGGGACCGGCGCTTCCACCATAAGGATGATGCAATTGTCGCGTGATGCGGGCATAATTCCGGAATCCTCGGGGGTTTGAGAAGTATCTTTGAAGTATATTATACTACATCCCGCCGCGGGAAAGAGCGCCGTCCCCGGCTCAGCGGAGAGAGCCGTTCTTCCGGATCCGGATGACAATGAAGAGGCAGAAAGCGGAAAAAATAGTGGTATACGGCGGGATGTTCGACCCGCCGCATAAAGGGCATTTCTCCCTGATAAGGGCCGCCCTGCGGGATATCGTACCGGATACTCTCTACGTGGTGCCCGGGTTCGGTTCCCCTTTCAAAGAGATTCCGGGAGCGGATTTCGCGGCCCGCGCCGCGATGGTCCGGAGCGGACTAAGGGCCTCCGGGCTCGGCGGCGACGCCCGGATAAAGGTGCATCCGTACGAAGCCGGGCGCGGCAGGGTCACTTATACGTGGCGCACGATAGCTTTTTTCAGAAGGCTGCATCCGGGAGCTTCGCTCTATTTCCTGATGGGGTCCGACTGTCTGGAGACGTTCCGCCGCTGGAAGAATTACCGCAGGATCCTGTCCTCGGCCAGGCTTCTGGTGGGGGTCCGCCCCGGCTTCTCTTTACGCGGTTCCGGAGGCCTTCCTTGCAGCAGGCTCCGCGGCCGGTTCCCGGCCGTATCCTCCACAGCGCTGAAGGCCGGACTTTTTTCCGGCTCGCGGGTTCCGGGGCTTCCGGGGGAAATCGGGGCGTATATAGCCGCCCGGGGACTTTATCTGGGAGGGTTGCGCCGTCTTCTTAAGCGGGGCATGCCGCCGGCCCGGTTCAGGCATACTTTGGGCGTGACCAGGCTGGCCCTGGCCCTTGCGCAAAGGTACGGGGCGGATCCCCGCAGGGCGGCCCTCGCCGCCCTGCTGCACGACGTCGCGCGGGGATTGTCCAAAGGGGACATGCTGGAGCGCGCCTCCGTCTGCCGCCCGGGCATGCCGTTCTTTCGGGCGGCGGCCCGGAACGCGCCGGTCGTTCTGCATCCATACGCGGGCGCCGTCATAGCCGAAAAAAAATACGGGGTGAAGGACCGGGAGGTTCTGAGGGCCATAAGAGGCCACGCCTTCGGCCGGGTCTCCCCGGGCCTGCTGGATAAGATAATCTTCACCGCCGATCTCGCCGAGGCGGGAAGGGACTTCCCGGAAGCGCGCGCGATAAGGAAGCTGGCTTTCAAGGACCTGGACGCGGCGTACGCGGCGGCGCAGCGCGTTAAACTCGCCCATGTCATAGGGCGCGGCGGCTGGGTCCATCCGGAAAGCGTGAAAGCATGGAACAGTCCTCTAGAAAAAAACAGATCCTGATCCTCGCGGCGGGCGGGCTCCTGGTCCTGGCCCTGGCCGCGGCGCATCTCGCCTCCCCCGTGGCGCGTCGGCTGTCCTCCGGCCGGGACGTGGAACTGGCGCTGCTGAGCCGCTCCAGGCCGATGTTGTTCGTTTATCATCCGTTCTCAAGGACCGTCAACGCGATAAGGCTGCCGGCCAGGGCGTCGACCGCCGCCGGAAGCGGCGCCTCGGCCTGCCAGCGGGCCGCGGAGGTCCGGCGTTTGTTCTCCCGCTGGGGGGATACCCAGGCCGCTCCGGTATACATAGAAGCGGACGCGCCGGATCTAGAGGCTTTCGAGGAATTGCTTAACGGCTGGAGGGCCCGGCCGGCGGGGCTTCTGCGCCTGCTGGGAGGACTGCGCGACCTGCGCCGTTCCGAAGCCACCGGTCTCACCTTCTACGAACTGCTGCTCGGCGCGCTGGAGATAGTCCGCCTGGATTCCTCACATTTCATAAAAGAGGACCTGGAGCGGGCCCCTTCCGCCCGCGCCGCGGAAGATATCCTGCCGGGGGTCCGGGTCTCCGCCGCCGGGTCGGCGCGCGTAGAGGTGCTGAACGCCTCCGGCAGAAGGGAC
The DNA here is from genome assembly GCA_022703115.1 of Elusimicrobiota bacterium. Lineage (GTDB taxonomy): Bacteria > Elusimicrobiota > Elusimicrobia > Elusimicrobiales > UBA9959 > YA12-FULL-51-18. The sequence continues at coordinate 96 of JAKLEK010000270.1, read as the reverse complement.
CTCGCCGGCAGGGTCACCAAGTTCCTGCGCAGGACCGGCTACGACGTTATCAGCTTCGGCACCTATGCGGGTGTGGAAAGGCATACAAAAATTGTA
>JAKLEK010000027.1 GCA_022703115.1 Elusimicrobiota bacterium | reverse complement strand
CCCAGGTTCATGGAACTGGCCCTCCAGGGCAAGCCTCTGGAAGTGCACTGGGACGGGCGGCAGTCCCGCGATTTCACCTACGTGGCGAACGTGGTGGACGGGAACCTGCGCGCCGCGGCCGCGCCCGGCGTATCCGGGATGACCCTGAACGTGGCGACCGGCACCAACATATCGCTGCTGGACATAGCGGACGAGCTTGAAAGGATAACGGGCCGTAAACTGAAGAAGATATATTTCCCGAAGCGGAAGGGCGATATCCGCAAGACTTTTTCCGATATAACCCTGGCGAGGAAGCTCCTGAAATACAAACCGCTCGTCGGTTTCCCGGAGGGCTTGCGTCTTACCTGGGAATATTTCAGCGCCCGCGCCGGGAATTAGCTCCGCGTTCTAAGTTCCTTTCGGGAGCGTAGTCGGGCAGGGGGACCAATGATTCCTAACGTGTATTCCTCGTCGGCCGGCTGGATAGAGGTCGTCTGCGGCAGCATGTTCTCCGGCAAGACGCAGGAGCTTATCAGGCGCCTCAGGCTGGCGTCCATAGCCAGACAGAAGGTCCAGGTCTTCAATTCCCATCTCGACGTGCGTTACGCCAAGGAACATCTGGTGTCCCACGACAAGTCCATGCTTCCTTCCAGGCCGGTAAAGGCCGCGAAGGATATCCTCAAGGAACTGAACGGAGAAGCGCAGGTAGTGGGCATAGACGAGGCCCATTTCTTCGGGGACGATATCGTGGACGTGTGCCAGAAAATAGCCAATTCCGGCAAGCGCGTCATAGTCGCCGGGCTGGACCAGGATTACCGCGGCGAGCCGTTCTCCAACATGGCGCGCCTCATGGCGGTCGCGGAGTTCGTGACCAAGAACCTGGCCATCTGCATGGTGTGCGGCAATCCGGCCCATTTCAGCCAGCGCCTGACCGACAGCTCCAGACGCATAGAGGTCGGCGCCGGCGACAAGTACGAAGCTCGCTGCCGTAAATGCTTCACTCCGGAGAGTTCGCGCAAGGATTGAGCCGCGGTCCGGACCGGCCCCGCTTTTAACCGGCCGCGCTCCGCTCTTTAAGTTCCGCGTCCGACGACATATGTACCGTTCCGAACCCTCAAATATACCGATGCTTTTTCCGGTGTTCCACCTGGGCGCCAGGCTGGACCCGGCCAACCGCTGGCTGAAGCTGGCAGAGGCCATGCCGTGGGACAGGCTGGACGAACTTTACGGCAAGTACTTCGCGCGCGGCCAGGGGCGGCCGGCCAAGGATTCCCGTCTGGTGGCCGGTCTGCTGACCGTGAAGCTGGTAAAGAACCTGTCCGACGAGGACGCCGTTCAGGAATTCATGGAAAGTCCGTACATCCAGGCTTTCTGCGGCTGCGGATATTTCGCCGTGGAGAGCGTGATAAGCCCCGGCATACTTTCGGAGCGGCGGAAGCGCCTGGGCCGGGATTTTTTCGATTTTTTCGATTCGGAAGTGCCGAGGGTCCTGAAGGATTCCAGGGCTTTCCGCCTGAAGCTCCAGCGGGACCGGGCCGGCGCCGGGTTCATCGGCTGGCTGAAAGGCCTTTTTTCCAGGTGACCCCGGCCGCGCCGGGGGTTCAGGGGCTCCAGTTCGGGGTGTAGGTCCTTCCGGGCAGGTCCGTAAGCGGGTGCGGCGCGGAGCCGTCCGCGTCCATCACGTAAAGTTCCCGTCTCCCTTTCCCGCCGCGGGTCGAAGTGAAAGCTATGAACCTGCCGTCCGGGGACCAGGACGGGTCCTCGTTATCGCCGCTGCCGCTGGTAAGACGGCGTATCTGTCCGCCCGTCAGGTCCGTCAGGAAGATGTTCAGCTTTTCAGAGGAGGTCTCCCTGCCTGAAAAGACTATCCATTCACCGGACGGGGACCAGCTCGGGGAATCGCACCAGTTCATGCGCGTGAGTTTGCGGGTCTTTCCGGTTTCCGTATCCAGCACGAAGATCTGCGGGTTGCCCGCCCTGTCCGAGACGAAAGCTATCTGGCGGCCGTCGGGCGAATAGGTGGGCGAAGAACTGACGCCGTACCCCTTGAGCAGTTTTTTCACCGCCTTGGTCACCACGTCCAGACTGTATATCCCCGGGTCCTGTCCGCGCGAGAGCGTCGCCACCATGGTCATCCCGTCCGGCGAGAATCCCCCGGGGATATTCAGGCCCTGGAAGGTGGTGAAAGGGCGGATCTTGCCGGCCTTCATGTCTATCTCGAACATGTCCGGGTTGCCGTAGCGATAGGTGGTGTAGTATACCCTCGAGGCGTCCTGCGACCACCGGGGCAGCAGGGCTATGGAACGGTCCTTGGTGAGCTGGGCGAGATTCTCCCCGTCGTAATCCACGGTGTAGATCTCTTTCGCTCCGGTGGAATCGTTCGAGAAGGCTATCCGCGAATGGGCTATGCCCTTCCTGCCGGTGACGCGCATGATGACGTCGTCGGAGAAAAGGTGCGCGGCCTTCCGCATAACGCGCGGGTCGCCCTGGTAGAATTTCTCCAGCAGCACCTTTCCGCTTTCCAGGTCGTGGAGCCTGGCGGTCATGGTCCAGAACTTCTCTCCGCGGGAAACTTTGCCGCTTACCAGCCACGCGGCGCCGAGGGTTTTCCAGAATTCAAGCGAGTCCTTTCCGTTGGAGAGGTTGGCGGGGCTGAGAGGTTCCTCTTTGACGTCGAAGTAGCGGGAGAACATCAGGTCCGCCCGGATTATCTCCCGGACCTCGCCGGAGGCCTCCTGGTCGGACCGCTCGCCTGGCCGCGCCGGCATGAACAGGGCCAGCGCAAGCGCCGTCTTCCTGTATTCCATTCCGCCCGCGACGCCTATATAAACGTCGGTCTGCGCCGCCGCCGCGCGGACGCAAAGGAGGGCGAGCAGACATACGGCTGAACTTTTTCTTTTCAGTTGGCGCTGGTTCATATCGCCCCTGAAGGCGCGCCAGGTCAGGGTTTGCGCGCGGCCGGCTTAGCCTTCGGGGTCTCGGCCCTGGCCTTGGACGGCTCGGGCTTTATCTTGATGGGTTCCGCTTTCTGCGGCCGCAGCTGGGCTATGTAGGTCTTGGCGGTCGCGGCTTCCTGCGACTTCGGGAAATCCCGGGTTATCGATTCCAGATATTTAAGCGCCTCCGGCTTCTTGTCTTCCGGAAGCTTCATGATCGAAAGGGCGTATTTCAGCCGGGCGGCCGGGATGCGCTGCGACCGGGGGAACTTGTCCAGGACCGTGGCGTAGGCGAGAGCGGCGTCCTTCCATTTCTCCTGCAGATAAAGGGCTTCGCCGAGATAGAAGTAGGAGTTCTCCGCCATTTCTCCGCCCGGGAATTTGGAGAGATAGGATTTGAAACCGGACACCGCCTCCGGGAAGCTGTTGTTCAGGAACGAGTTATAGGCTTCGTTGTAGAGCTTGGCCGGCAGCAGCGCGGCTTCCACGTCCTCCTGCTGTTTCTTGATAGTGGCGCCGATGGCGTTCACCCTCTTGTTCATCATGGAGTCAAGTTCGTCCAGCCGCCCGGACAGGCGCTCCATCTGCGAGGAGATGTCCTTTATGGACTCGGAGAAGACGTTGAGGTTCCCGGAAAGGGCGTCGATCTTTACCGCCAGGTCCGCCTGGTTCTTCTGCATGCTGGTGATGTTGGTGTTCAGGTCGTCCATCTGGCTCTGCATCTGCAGCATGTCCTGCTGGGTGGCCACGCAGCCGCACAACAGGACCGTTCCGCACAGGAACAAGGCGGTTCTAATGGGATTGATCATTTATCTGGCCCCTTTGCGTCCCCGGCCGTTACGCTTAACGGCCCGGGACGTCACTTAGCCCTTACTTTCGTTTCGGCTCTCCGGTTGCGGCCCCAGCAGTCTTCGGTCTCATCGGCGCAGAGGGGTTTCTCCTCTCCGTACGAAATGGTCCCTATCGCCGCTTCCGGCACGCCGAGACGGACGTAATAGTCGCGCACTTCTTTGGCCCTCTTCTGTCCGAGGGCGAGATTGTATTCCACGGTGCCGCGGTCGTCGCAGTAACCCTCCACCAGCACGGTCCACTCGCGGTGGGCCTTGAGGATCTCCGCGTTCTTCTGGAGTATGAGGCGGTTCTCTTCGGAGAGGGCGTACCTGTCGAAGTCGAAATTTATGGTCAGGATGGTCTCCTGCGCGGCGAATTCCCCGCCGCGGATGTTCCCCTCGGCCCCCAGGGTGTCGGAACTTTCCTCCACCGAGAGCTCCGGATTGGCCGTGGTGTCGGTTACCATGCCGTTCTTTACGTCGTCGCCGCTTCTGACGTTCTTTTTTCCGCATGAGGCGGCTGAAAACGCGATGAAAAGCGATAAAGCGCAGGTAAAACAGGTCTTCGTGCCCATAGATCGTGCACCTCCGTTACGGTACGTAGCCACTATAATTTATAAAAATAAGAGACGGAAAACAACCGCTGATTCACCGCAGCAGGATACCGGCGGAAAAAAGGACGCCGAAGACGGCGACGAACCCGGCCGTCCCGCGCACCAGCGCGGCGTGATCGTTCCTGGCGGCGAGGGAGGCCAGTTTGAGGGCCGCGGGGAGCGACAGGGCGGAGAGGGCGCCGGGCAGGTTGCCGCAGGCCCACGCTATGGGGTACGGCGCGAACAGAAGCGAGAGGTAGTAGAGCCTGGCCCGTTCCGGTCCCAGACTGCCGGCCAGGGTCCTCACCCCGGAATCGCGGTCCGGGCCGCTGTCGCGCATATTGTTGGCGTGGACTATGGCGGCGATCAGCAGACCGGCGGGCAGTGATGCGGTCAGGGCTTCCGGAAGGAACCGTCCGGCCTGTATAAGGGCCGTCCCGGAGACTATCAGGGGGCCGAAAGCCAGGAAAATGCCCAGGTCTCCCAGCGCCCGGTACTTGTAGCGCACCAGTCCGGCGGTATAGAACCAGGCCAGCATGAAGCCGGCCAGGCCCACCGCCGTCAGCTCCGGCAGGGGGCGCGTCACCGAGAGCCACAGGCCTATGGCCGCAGAAACGGCGAAAAGAGAAAGGGCCAGCCTCATGGCCATGGAGGGGGAGATGAGCCCGTCCACCAGGCCGCGGTCGTCGGCGGATTCGCGCTTGTCCACGCCGTTCCTGAAGTCGAAATAGGTGTTGGCCAGGTTGGCTCCGGAGTGGACCGAGAGCGCCGCGAGCAGGGTGAGCCAGAAATACGTCCAGGAAAAGGTCCCGTGGCGGCGGGCGACAGCGGAACCTATCAGCACCGGTACGATGGAGGCCGGCCAGGAGTAGGCCCGCAGTATCAGGAATATATTGGACATATCGAGGGTCACCTCGTCCGTCCGGGCAGCGCCCGTATGAAAGCCCTTAATGCGCCGGAGGCTTCGGCTTCCGGCAGGCGCGACAGTTCTTCGTCCAGCGCCGCGGCCCTTTCCGCCGCCAGCGCGCGCGCCGCGGCCGCGAACCCGTTGTCCCTTACTATGGACGCGATCCGGAGCGCCGGCGAAAGGTCGCCTTTCACCCCGTTCCCTATGGAACGCAGTTCTTCCGTTATAGGTCCGGAGAAACGCCCGTCCTCCAGGGCCATTATGAGCGGCAGGGTGGCCCTGCCCTCGGTTATGTCCATGAGGACGTCCTTGCCGGTCAGCCCCGCTTCGCCTTCGAAGTCCAGCACGTCGTCTATGATCTGGAAGATAATGCCCGTCCCTTCGCCTATGGCGCCGCAGGACCCGTAAAGTTCCGGCTTTCCGGCGGCGTGGCAGGCGGTAAGGGCGCACCAGCGGAACAGTTCCCCGGTCTTGAGCCGCATTATACGTTCCGCTTCCGTCCTGTTCAGGGTCCTGCGCCTGGAATTTTCCTCCAGCAGCGCGCCTTCGGTCATCCGGCGGATCGTCCGCACCAGGTCCACCGGGGCGCCGGGAGAGATCCGGGAGGAGTAATCGAGGGCGATGGATATGACCAGGTCCCCGAGCAGAATGGCCGCGTTCACTCCCATGGAACTGTTGAGGCTCGGAACGCCGCGCCGGAGCGCGGCCCTGTCTATGCAGTCGTCGTGCATCAGGGAGGCCGCGTGCGTGAGTTCGGCGGCGGCGCTGATGCGCTCGGCGGCGGCGCGGTCCAGGCCGAGCGCGTCGGAGAGCATCAGGGTGAAGCGCGAGCGCGTCGCTTTCCCGAGGAAGTTGAAGCTTCCCCTGTTCCGGTCGTAGACGTCCTTCCCGACGGCATCGAGCAGGTCTTCTATTGCCCGGTTTATCCTCTCAAGGGAATCGTCAAGATGTGCGGCGTTGTTCATATCGTCGCGAAAGGGGATATTTTAGCATAAGTGGACCGGAGGCCGTCGGCCGCGGGCGCCGGCTTCCGGCGCGGGCATTATTTACGCGGGCCCCAGTATTATATAATTGGCAGCGATGGAACCGCTGCGAACGATCGGAGCCTGGCGCGCGGCCTGGCTCTTTTACGGAACGGCCGCCCTGGCCGTGGATTCGGTTTCCGTCCTGCTCTGGCTTTCAGTCCCGGCGGCGGCCGCCGATCTGCTTTTCGGCCTCACCAGGGAGCAGCGGCTTCTCTTCACCGCTCTGGCCGCCGTATGGGTCTTGTGGAAGCTGTTCAGGGGGCTCGCGGCTTTTCTGCCGGACCTGGCCCCGCTCAGGTTCGCGGCCCTGGCGGAAAGAGCCCTGCCCGCCCTCAGGGACAGGCTGGCGCCGGCCATCGATCTCTCGCGGGGACGGTTCTCCGCCGGCTCCTCTCCGGAATTCGCGCGCGAGCACATAGAGGAGACCTCGAGGCTGCTTAGCGCCTCGCCGCGGCCTGAGTTCGTCTCTCCCGGCGCGTCGTTCACGGTCCGCCGTCTGGCCTTTCTGGGTTCCGGCGTTCTGGCCGCCGCCGCGGCGGTCTGGCTGGACCCGGGCGTCTTCGGCTGGTTCCTGCGTCCCTTTTCGGCAAGGTCACGTGAGAGCATCCTCGTCATAAGCCCGGGCGACGCGTCCGTGGCGAAAGGTCTTCCTTTCACCATCGAGGCTGCGTACCGGAGCGGATGGGGGGAGGAGCCGGAACTGCGGATACGCGCCGCCGGGGAGCGATGGACGAGGGGGTTCATGACCGACGCCGGCGGCGGCCGGTTCCGCTACTCCGGCGCCGGTCTGTCTTCCGACCTTTCCTACAGGTTCAGATACAAGGAATTCCAGAGCCGCGTATACCGACTGCGGGCGCTGGAACCGCCGGAGCTGGAGGATACGCTGTTCTCGGTCTCGCCCCCGGCTTATACGGGACAAAAGGCCGTTTCATATCCGTATCTGCCTTCCGAGGCGGGGGTGCTGAAGGGCGGCCTGGTGTCCGTTTCCGGGCGCCGGAGCCGGGACCTTTCGGCCGCGGAGCTGATGTTCGAGAACGGGACGTCGCTGCCTCTCGCGCCGGCGGCCGGAGGCCGCCTCTCCGCGGAATTCATCGTGGACGGCGACGTCTCTTACCGGCTGTTCCTGCGCGGCCGGGAAAGCGGAGCGGCCGCGGCGGGGGAGCGGCGCGCTATCACTGCGCTCTGCGACGGGCCGCCCTCGGTGGAGGTGCTTTCGCCGGCGTTCGGGGAACTGGAGTCCGCGCCCGAAGAGGAGATAAACGCGGTTTACGAGGCTTCGGACGATATAGGCCTTGAGTCCGTGCGGCTGATCCGCGCGGTCTCGGTTTCCGGGGTCCGTTCAGCGGAACTTTCAATGGAGAAGGAGATACGCGTCTTTCCCGGACCGTCCGAACGGCGTGTCACCGGCGAGACGGAGCTCCCTATCTACGATCTTCCGGACGGAGCGGAAGCCGAATTCGCGTTTTCGGCCTGCGACCGGTCCCCGTCCCCGGCCGGCCCGGTCTGTTCCCGGAGCGGCGCCGTAAGGATAAAGGTTTCCGACTTCTCCGGAAGGCACGCCGCGGCCTACGCGGGAATGGAGGCTCTCAGGAAGGAGATCGCCTCTCTCAAGGACAGGGAGAACGGCATTATCTCCGGCCTCGAGCAGGGCCGCGCCTTCTCCGCCGCCGAAATGGCGGATTACGCTTCCGCCTGGAAGCGGGCGGCCGGACTTTCCGGGCTGCTCGGGGCGGAACTTGGAAGGGACCCTTACATGGGTTCAGGCGCTCTGGCCAGATACGGGCTCTTCATGGAGGATATGGTCTATGGGGCCGGAAAGGCGGCGGAGAAGGCGGCTCCGGGGACTGTGTCCGGCCCCCCCGGCCAGGCGGCGGACCTGCATCGTTCGCTGAAAAGCTCGCTGGAGAAAGGGGAGGCCGACCTGGAATCGATAATGCGGTCCGAGGACGCGCGAGCCTCCCTGGCCGGTTTCGAGAACATGGCCGGCAAGGCGGCCGAAATGTCCGAAGAGCTGTCCGGTGCCGGCTCCGAAGCGGACTGGGACAGGCTTTCGCGTACGCTCGAGAAGATAAGCGCCGAACTGGCCAGAATAAACTCAATGCTGGGGGAGCGTCCTCCGCAGAAAAGCGACGGCAGGGTTTTCGCACTGCCGGCCGGAAGCGCGCTTGAAACGGCCGGAGAACTGGCCGCCGCCATCGGCGCGCGCGACGCCGGAAAGGCGGCCGCTCTCGCCGCCGCGCTGGCGGAAAAGCTGTCCCGGATGCGGCGGGTAATGGAGGAGTACGCGGAGTACAGGGCTTCGGAGGAAGAGCGGCGGGAGAGCGGGGAGGAAACCACGGAACTTTCCGGCCGGTGGCGGGCTCTGTACGAGGCGCAGAGCGCCGAGACGGGGTCCGGCCGGGAGCTGGAGGAAAAGCTGCTGGCCAGGGCCGATAAGGCCCGCGCCGCCGCGCTTTCGGAATTGTCCGCCTCGATGCCGGAGATCGCGTCCGGAGCGGCCGCGGCCGGGAGAGGGGCTCCCGGCGCTTACCAATACGCGGCAAGGGCGGGAGAGCTGCTCAGGGCGGGCGACGCCGACGGCGCCCGCGCCTCGCTCGCATCCGCGCTGGCGGAGATAGAGAAGAGCACCTGCGTTCCGTGCGCTCCGGAACTGCGCGCGGCCGCCGGGAAGGCGCGCGCGGGGATGGAAGCGCTTTCCCGGCTCGTTTCGGACGCGGCGCTGCTGGACGCCGGCGACCTGGCCCTGTTCCCTCCGGCGTCCGAAAGGCAGGAGAAGTTAAGGGTGGAGGCGGCCGGACTCGCGGCCCATGTCTCGGGCGGATATTCCGGCGCCATGGCCGGGCGTCTGCTGGAAAGGCTCGATAAGGCCGGCGGGCACATGTACCGGGCGGTCCTGGCTCTCTCTTCCCGTGACATAAGGGCGGCGGCCGGCGAGCAACTGAAAGCTTTGGACGAACTCGACCTTGGGGGGCGGGACCTGGACGATATGCTAGGCAGGAGGAAGTCCGCGTCAGCCGGTATGGGAGCGTCCGGCATGGGGGCTGCGGCCCGGCCCTCCGGCGTCTTCGTCCGCCCGGCTCCCGGCATGGACGCTTCCCCTGTAAAACTTCCGAAAGCGGGGGATTATGTGCCGCCGGCCGATCTGAGGAAAAGGGTTATGGAGTCGCTCAGGGAACGCTATCCGTCCTCCCAGAAGGACCTCATAGAGGGATATCTGAAGAACATCGCCAAGTGACTTTGAGCACAGCCCTCCCAATGAGCGCGCCCGCCTGCCGGGGCTGTGTATCGTAAGTCACCGTCTTTCGCCTTGCCTTTCCGCACGCCCGTATATATAATACAATCGTGAAGTTCTGTTCCGGGACGCATATTCCTGGGGTGACGCGTCGCGCTTTTTTGTATATTCGAACGGGGGATTTTACATGACCTCTAAAACTCTGCCGGCCGCCGGTCCGCGCCCAGGCGGGCGCATTCCCTGGCTCCCGCTTTTTCCGGGCCGCGCTCTGTCCGTGCTGTCGTTAGCGATCCTTCTCGTCTGCGCCGGGGAAGGCGCGGCCGGAGCCGCCAAGATCACCGATACCTGGGGCAAGGTGGAGGTCAAACGTCAGGGCGAGGGAGAGTGGAAAAAGGTTTCGGGCCAGGCCGTGCTGAAAACCGGCGATTCGGTTAAGACCAACTGGCGCGGCAAACTGCGCATGTACCTGGAGGACGGCTCGCGGGTGGATATGGGGTCTTCCTCTTCCGTCACGCTGGAGAAGGACGAGTCGGGCGGGGCCAACACGGCCGTCAAGCTGGGGTTGGGCAGGCTGAAGGCCTGGGTCAGGAAAGCCCAGCGTAAGTTCGAGGTGCGCACACCGAGCGCCGTCTGCGCCGTGCGCGGCACTGAATTCGAGGTGGAGACCGACGGCAGGAATACCGCAGTGGATCTCATAAACGGCATGCTCGCGGTAAGCGACAGGGCCGGCAACGAGACGCTGCTTAACGGCGGCCAGCACGTGAACGTGGACGAGCGCGGCATCGGCGCGGTGCAGTCGCTGGAAGAGGGGCGCGCCGGCCGTCGCGCGGAGAACCAGGGCGCTCTCAAGAACGAGATATCCCTGGCCATGACCAAGGAACAGGTCCTGGCAGCGGCCGCGGAAGAGGTGAAGCTCGCCGAATACCAGCAGGGCAAGAGCATGATAGACGTTTTCGGGGAACGGGTGCGCCTGGCGCAGTATATCATGCGGCCGAACCCCAACCAGTTCAAGCTCGTGGTGCTGAACTCCAGGAGCGGCCGGTTCGACTATTTCTTCTACAAAGGGACCTTCAATACCGACCTGCCCACCGACCTCAGCGTGGCCCTGCGGCAGCTGGGCGGCTGCGCCGGGGCGCCGTGCGACTATTACCAGACGGAATACGAGACCGGCAGGTCCAACCTGACGGATAGTGTGGAGGAGCGGGCCTGGGGCGGCCACCAGGTGGACGTCAACAACAATCCGGTCGCCAACGACAACGTTGCTTCGTATTTCGACTCCGCGCTCAATCAGTACGTGGGTGTTTCCGGCTCGTACTGGAAGACGCTGTTCGACAACTATTATCTCAAGTACAACGGCGTCTCTTTCAATACCTGGGAGCCTCAGGCGGGGATAACCCCGTACAACGGGACCCTCGGAACCGGCATACAGGCTTATTTCAACGACGATAATCCGGCTACCGCGGCGAACGAAGGGACCGAAAAGGACGCCTTGCACAAGTATATCCAGGACAACGGCACGCTGGGGACTACCACTCCCGGACAGAATTCCGACAGGAGTCCGGACGGCGCCGTGCTGCATGAGAAGATCAGGCTGACCTACGGCACCGGCGTCTACTGGGAGCAGTACGATAACTTCATAGTCGACGACGAGGGGCGGGTGGCCTCGCACTCCGACTTCGCCGGGAATCTTACCGGAACTTCGTACAGAGAGACCCTGCTGAAATGGAATTTCCAGCAGGTGGTGACATCCAGCATGTTCGGAGGCCGGAAGATCGACCTGGTCATAGAGCCGAAGACCCTGATACAGTCGGGGATCATCAGATAGGCCTGAGACGGGGTAGGGGAAGTCGGGGAAGCAGGCAGAGTCGGAAGTCAGGGGAGAGATCAAGAGAGGAGGCGGAATGACGTTCAGGGGTTCAATGCGTTCTACGGACCGTAAAAAGCACAGGTCAGTCCTGAGAGCCCTGCATATTCCTTTTCTTTTATCCGCTTGCTGCGCGCCGGCCGCCGCTTATGAATCGACCCCGTATTTCAACGCCTCGCTCATGGGCGGACAGTATTTTTACGAGACCAAGGCCGGCGCTCTTTCGGGGAACGCTTCCATGCTGGCGGCCGCCTCGATGAAATTCTCCCCCGAGTTCACCCTTATGCCCATGTACAGCGGCAGGTACCAGGGAGCCAAGCAGGTGCTGGACCTCTCGGGCGGAGGGACCCTGTTCCAGGCGCTCATGGACCACAAGGTTTCCGTAAAAGGGGTCTATTCTCCCTCCCCGTCCTTAAAGCTCAAACCGGAGCTGGGCATCAAGCGGGAGTATCTGAAGGAGACCAGGGACGAGGCCTGGGCGGACGGCCTGTTCGACTATATCAGGCCGAATTTCTCTTTCGAGGCCGAATATCTCTACAGCGACCCGTTCTCTCTTCGCGCCGGGTACGATCTGTACAAGATAAGGTTTTACAATTACACCTCCCTTGAGTCGCAGATTGGCGCGGCCGACGGCAGTCTGGCCAGGGAAACGGCCGGCTCGCACACCCTGGATTCCATGAACAACAGCTTCTATCTGGCCGGCAACTTCAAGATGCCCTGGAACTCGCTGGGCGACGCTTCGGTTAACTTTACCATGCGGGATTACGGCGATCAGAACATCGTGGACGAGGCCGGACAGCTGAAAGGCGCCACCAGGACCGACGCGGCGCTTTCGGCGGACGCCGGCTGGCGCTTTCCCAGGAAGATCTCCGGCGGCAGGGTGCTGACCCCCGGGTTCACCATCGGTTACGCCGGGAACAATTCCGACCAGAACAGCTACGACGCGCAGAACACCAGGTTCATAAGAGATTACTACGATTACGGCAAGGTCCGTGCCGGGGCGGGGGTATCGCTGCGTTCGCCTATGGCGGGGGAGAAGAAGTTCTGGGACGCGCGCCTGGGGGTGGACTGGGCGCGCACCGACTATACGAAGCGGCCCGTTCAGGACGCTTCCGGCCTGTACAGGACGAGCAAGATATATCTGAACGAGCTCATGGCCTCCGGGACGGTTTCCTGGGATATGGCGAAGAATTTCAAGCTCAGCGCCTCCATGCAGTACGGGCGCCAGAACTCGAACATGAAGTACGAGAAGCTGTACAAGTACGATTACGCGATGTTCAGTTATCTGCTGGGCGCGTCGTACGAGTATTGAGCCGGGCCGCAGGAGCGGTCCTTTCACCGGGACCTGCGGCCGCGGGGCCGCTCAGGGGATTTGTATGAGCCTTGCCACAAAG
>JAKLEK010000269.1 GCA_022703115.1 Elusimicrobiota bacterium | reverse complement strand
AGGGTCATATGTATCGGACCGGCCGGTCCTACCTCCGGTCCTTGAACTCCAGGACTTCCGTCCCTTTAGGGGGCACGAATCGGAACAGGTCCTTGTCCAGCTGGACGTTGATCTCAGGGGATTCGAGCCTGGTCCGTATGATAGTATTTTCTACCGATAATTGCGCCTCCGCGGGGAAGTAATCCGTGGAGGAGAGCCCGAGAGTCAGCGTATAAAGCCCTGAGCCGCCGTTCGGGGTCAAGGTGAGGAATACACGGTAGGGCGGGGTCTTTTCCCTGGCGGCCGACACCGAATTCTTTTCGGCCAGCGCGGAGTAGTTCCCGAAGTCCATTATGCCGGAGAAATTGCCGCTCTGGCTTTCCTTCCAGGCTCCCCAGGAGGTCTTTACCGCCTGTGAATCCTCGGGCTTGTATATCCAAAGGTCCCTCTTGTCGGTGTAGACCAGCTGGCGGGCCGGTTTGATATGCTCTATTTTCAGGCGGTCGGGTTTCAGATAGGTCAGGACCCCTTCCACTTTCTGGGTTATGCCGGCGTCCGAGAAATCGACCTCCTGCGTGAAGCGGGTCCGCAGGCTTTCGAGCCTGGCGTCCCAGGACTTCAGTCCGGCCAGAGCCTCTTTTTCAAGGGAGGCCCCCCCGCCCGCGCGGGCAGCCGGCGCCGTTCCGGTGGAGGCGAGGACCCCGGTCTCTTTCTCGCCCGCGTTCCGTTGGGGCTGCGCCGGACCCGCGGCCGCAGTCTGGCCTGAAAGCGCGGCGGCTAAGATCATGAGAGACAGGCTATTTCTCATTAACGGCCTCCGCGCCTTCCTTGCTTTCCGTTTCCTCGGGATTGGATTCCGTATCCAGTCTGGCGCCGATCTTGTCGAAGTCTATTTCCCAGCGGTTGGAGCCCTCGGGCTTTCTGATGAAGCCGTTGGTCTCGAGTATGCTCAAAAGGTTGGTCGCGCGGGCGGAGGACCCGAAGTGGGCTTTCAGGAGGTCCTGCGATACGCGCCGCCGCTCCATTATAAGCCGCATGGCGTTGACGAGCTCTTCCGAGCTCCCGCCGCTCCCGCCCATGGTCTTTTCCTCGTCCTCGACCAGAGGCGTATAATGCGGCTTGGCCTGCGCCCTCAGGTAATCGGCTACCCTGCGTATCTCGTCCTCGGAGATGTAGGCGCCCTGTATCCGGACGGGTTTCTGCGCGTCTATGGCCAGATAAAGCAGATCGCCCCGGCCTATTAGGGATTCGGCGCCGGGAGAGTCCAGGATCACGCGGGAATCCGTCTTGGAGGTAACCTGCAGCGCCACGCGGGACGGAAGGTTCGCTTTTATGACCCCGGTGATTATATCCACCGAGGGACGCTGCGTCGCCAGCACCAGATGTATGCCTACCGCCCTGGCCATCTGGGCCAGCCGCTGTATGGCGTCTTCCACCACGTTCTTCATCTGCAGTATGAGATCCGCGAGCTCGTCTATAACGACGATGATGTAATGCTCTTTCGGTTCCCCGTTGGCGACCGCCCACTTGTTGTAGGCCGCGATGTTCTTGACCATGGCTTTCTGGAACTTTATGTAGCGCTTTTCCATGACCCTGGTCAGGGCCAGCAGGGATTTGGCGGCTTCTTTGGGGTCCGTAATGACCGTGACCCGGTCCGGGGTCTCCTTCGGGTCGTAAAGGTAGGGTATATCCTCGTAGAAGGTCAGTTCAAGGCGCTTCGGGTCGATGAAAAGGAACTTGACCTCGTCCGGAGTGTTGCGGTAGATAAGCGACAGTATGAGCGCCTGCATGAAGACGCTTTTGCCGCTGTTAGTGGCCCCGGCGACGAGCAGGTGCGGCATGGTCTCCAGGTTCGCCACGGCGGTGGACCCCTCGGCGTGGCGGCCCAGGCAGAACATTAGGGGATGCCTGCTCTCGTTGAAGACCGAGCTTTCCATTATCTCGCGCAGGCATACCTTGGCGCGGTTGACGTTGGGGATCTCGAACCCGATGGCCGATTTGCTCGGTATCGGCGCTATCACGCGTATCCCGCCGGAAGCTTTCATGGCGAGCGCCACGTCGTTGGAAAGCGAAACGATGGAGCTTATTTTGACGCCGGGCGCCGGGGTCACTTCGTAGCGGGTCACGACCGGGCCCGGATATACCCCGGAGACGTGAATGGCGATGCCGAAACTCTTGAACGTATCCTCCAGGAGGTTCTTGGACGCGGTTATTTCCTCGTTCGTGGGGCCGACGAATCCCTGTTTGGCCGGTTCGTCCAGAAGAGAGGTGTCGGGCAGCTTGAAGCCTTTGAAATGTCCCTCGGTCTTAGCCGGAGGCGTCGGGTCCGTCGCGCCGGCAGCTGACCGGTCCGGCCCTTGCGCCGGTCCGGCCTGGGGGGCCTGGTCCTTTCGGGCGCGCGCGTGTACTACACGATGGCGCAGGACGGGCTTTTCTTCCGCCGGGCCGGCACCCTCAACCGCAACGCCGTGCCGGGCTGGGGCCTGTGGATCCAGGGCGCCTGGGCCTCGCTGCTGTGC
>JAKLEK010000268.1 GCA_022703115.1 Elusimicrobiota bacterium | reverse complement strand
GCGGCTGGGGCCGGCGGCGGACGCTCCGCACAGAATAAAGTACCGGAAGCTGACCAGACAGTAGGACGGGCCTTCAGCGGATATCGGCGCCTGAGCCGAGGATCTCCAGGGCGCGGTCCGCGTCGGAAACGCTTATCAGCATGCGGGCGCTTCCGCCGCCCAGGGCCGTTCCGTAAACGGTCGTTATATTGATGCCGTGGTCGGCGAGTTTTTTTGTGAGGCTCAGAAGCTCTCCGGGTTTATCGGTCAGCGTCAGGGAGATTATGGGGGTCTCCACCGTGGTGAAGCCTGCGCTCGTAAGAACGTAGCTTATCTGTCTGTCGGTATCCACGGTCACGCGCACCACGCCGGAATCATCGCGGATCTCGGAAGCGATGCCTATAATATTTATCCCTTCCCGGGCGAAGAGCCCGACGAAGCCGCTGAGGGCTCCTGGTACGTTGGGCAGGAAGACGGTGTATTGCTTTACGACCTTGATCTGCATGTTCTGTTCCTCTGGTTGCGGTGCGCGAGCAGACACTAATCTATTAAATTTGGGCGGGACAGGCAACAATTATATAATGGGTCCTGCGGGGCGCGGGGGCATATGACCGATAGAAAACGTACCCTTATTACCGCTGCGGCATGGGCATTCACGCTGATCGGCGGCTATCACTCCGTACGGGCCCTTTACGATAATATCACCCTGTCGTCCATGTTCTCATCTCCCGGTTTTCTGATGGGAATGGCCGGAGCCCTGGTCCCGGTGGAACTGCCGCCGCTGGCCCGCCTGGCGGCGGCGCATATCCGGCTGGTCTTCGCCGGATATCTCCTCCTGTCCCTTTCGGTCCTTTCCGCCGGAGTCGGGCTGCTTCTGGGAAAGGACTGGGCGACCGCGCTCTCGCGGAGGCTGCTGTATTCGGCCGCCGGCTGCTGCGCGGCGCTCTTCCTGTTCCCCGGGCTGCTCGTGCCGGAGCCTTTCTTCATAGATGGGGTCGCTATCTCCGCGGATTTCAACGCCGCGGTGGGAGTTATGAGCTTTTATCTGCGCGTCGCGGCTTTAACTCTGGGCGCGATCTTCTTTTTCGCCGCCCGGCTGATCTTCGGTCCCGGCGGCGGTAGAGAGGAGGGGAGGCCCGTGAACGGCGGCGAGGCGCCGGAGCGGTGAATATCATGAACAAGAACAGGTTCCTTATCCTGTCGGCCGCCGCGGCTTTCCTTGCGGTTTCAGCGCAGCGCGCCGGCGCCGGCTATAGGCCGGACTGGGTGGAAAGCGAGGTCGTGCTCTCTCGCGGCGGAAGGGCGGAGATCTCCTATACCGTACGGTGGACCGCCGCGGGCGGGGAACTGCATGGTTTCTGGTTCGAGGGGTTCCAGGAAAAACCGGAGTTCGACGCGGCCCGCGCGTACGCCCTTGACGGCGGCGGCAACCGATATCCGCTGGAGATCAGGAAGATATCCGACAAGAAATACGACATCGTGCTGGCCGGGGGCCGGGCGTTCACCGAAGGGGAGATAACTTACTTTTTCCGCTATACCGCGGACCTGGAAGCGTCCGGGAACCTTACCCAGACCATGGCCGGGGAAAGGCGTCTCGCGGTATTCAACTGGTCGCCGGTGCGCTGGCGGGACCAGCTGGAGCATCAGGCGGTCACTGTCTGGCTGCCGGTGACCTCCTCCGAAGGCAGGCCGGGTCCGGAATTCTTCGAAAAAATAGGGTTCAGGACGGAGAAATTCGTCGGAGAGCGGTATATCATGGACCATCCATCCGCCCGTAACTCCGCCGGACAGAACGTGGCGAGCGTCCGGTTCTTCCGCAGGAACCTGGAACCCCTCTATCATTTCCAACTGCAGTTCTATCTGGATGCCGGGCCTTTCGGCCTGAAGACCATGGCCGCCGGCGCGGAGGAGAAGGAGGCTCCGGTTCCCCGCGCGGTGAGATTCGCCCCCGCCAGGGAGGAGCATCATCTCAACCGTTATTTTCCCGGCGGCATGCTCTCCGGCCTGGCGCTGCGCCGTGGCGAAGCCCTGTTCCTGGGGGTAGTTCTGGCGGCCGTGTTCTGCGTTATCCCTTTCCTTATAATGACCGTAAAACACAGGTCCATGCTGACCGCCAGGGAGGGGATATCGGTCGTGAACTGGGACGGCGCGGAATGGACCCCGCCTAAGGTCCAGGTCGGCACTTTCCGGAAACCCGGCCGCGTGGCCCGGGACCTCTCCCCGATAGAGGCCGGCGTGCTGCTTGATATGCCGCTCGGCGAACTGGCCTCGCTCATGCTGGCGAACATGGAGCGCAAGAAGCTGGTGAAGATCCTCTCGGTGGAGCCGCTC
This sequence comes from Elusimicrobiota bacterium, assembly GCA_022703115.1. Taxonomy (GTDB): domain Bacteria; phylum Elusimicrobiota; class Elusimicrobia; order Elusimicrobiales; family UBA9959; genus YA12-FULL-51-18. Next base: position 198 of record JAKLEK010000268.1, on the reverse strand, counting down.
CGCCTGGAGAGGGACCGGCGCGCGGCGGCCGGCGGCGACCCCTACGAGGCCATGCTGCTCGGCGCGATAAGACCGGACGGGACGCTCGATCACGCCGCGGTGAACGGGGCCGTCAAGACCGTCGCCGCGGGTCTGGAGCAGAAGATGTGGGACGCCGATCCAGAGGCCACCAGGGCGTATTATAAAAAACGCCTGGAC
>JAKLEK010000267.1 GCA_022703115.1 Elusimicrobiota bacterium | reverse complement strand
CGACGCCCTTCCCGCGGCCGCCTCCGGGACGGACGCCCCGCCGGCGCCGGAACCGGGGAGGCCCGCGACGGCCGCCGCGGCGCCGACGCCCCTTTCCGCCGGGCGGGACCTGGTCTTCTACGTGTGGTCGGACAGCCATTTCGGAGCTTATGACTTTTCCGACCCGCTCCGCCTGACGATAATGGACAGGATGAACGCCCTTACGGGCAGGTCCTATCCCTACCCCTATGCCGGCGACCGTGTGGCGAAACCCGCCTTCCTTCTAAGCTGCGGGGACATCACCGAGAACGGCGCGCCGGATTCCTGGGACGCGCCGGAACTGGGCGCTCAGCGGAGCTACGTGCGCACGATCCAGCGCCTGGCCCCCGGGGTCGGTACCTACGAGGCGCTGGGCAACCACGACAGCAGGAAGGACGCGAACATCCGCGGGCGGGTGGCGGAAAAGCAGGGCGGGACCTATTATTCCTTCGACAAGCAGGGGGTCCACTTCGCGGTACTGGACCCTTATCCGGCGAACAATACGGCGGCGCCTGATTTCGACGAGGCCCAGCTGGCCTGGCTGAAAGCCGACCTGGACGCCCTGCCGGCGGATACGCCCATCATTCTCGCCGCGCACGTCCAGCCTGATTCGGAACAGACCGCGCTGGACCGCACCTCCAAACCCGGACGGGCGAGCTCGCAGGCTCTCTACGAAGCGGTGAAAGGCAGGAACGTCCTGGCTTTCCTCCACGGCCATCTGCACCGGACCGGCCGCCTGAACTGGCGCGGCATAGACGTGGTGGAACCGGCCGGCTTCGCCTATCCGATGCCCAATTACCAGGCGAGCAGGGACGCGGTCTTCGGAGTGGTCAGGATACAGGACGACAGGATAACCGTCTTCAGCTACGACTGGAACCTGGACGGGTTCTCTTCCTCTCCGGTCCTTCTGGACAAGACCTTCAGGGTCCCGGCCGAAGCGCGGCCGGCTCCCGCTCTATATAGTTATTCCATCCCGCCCGACCGGGCGAACATCTATTGAGACACGGCGGACGGCGGCGGCAGGACCGACTTGAGGAACGAGACGAGCCTGGGCCCGTAAACGTCCCTCTGGCCGTAGAAGGCGTCGATGTGCCCGTAGGGAACGGTCCAGAACTCTTTCGGCGGCCGCGCCGCCTCGTAAAGCCTGCGGCCTTCGTTAAAAGGCACAACAGGGTCCTTCTCCGAGTGGATGAAAAGCTTCGGGCAGTCTATCCCTTTTATCGCCTTAAGCGGAGAATGGTCCTCCCGGACCAGCACCCGAGGCAGCCAGGAGAAGGGCCAGGTCCACCATCTCCCGCGCATCACCGCGGAGCCCACGCCCCTGTAGGAGGCGAAAGTCCCCTCCAGCACCAAGGCCGCTGGCGCGCGCCCGGAGCGGGCCGCGGCGGCCGCCGCTATGGCCCCTCCCAGGCTCTGGCCCAGGACGATGATCCGCCCCGGGTCCGCGCCCGGCAGTTTCAGCGCATGCTCAAGGGCGGCCTCGGCGTCGCGCACCGCGCCGTCCAGCTCCGCCTTCCCGCCGGAAGCGCCGTAGCCGCGATAGTCGAAGATGAAGACGTTGAAACCCTCGGCGGCCAGCCAGGCGGAATACCGGTAATGAGAGGTCATGTTCTCGGCGTTGCCGTGCATATGCACCACCGTCGCGAGCGGCGCGCCCTCCGCCGGGAAGAACATGCCGGTGAGTTCCGTGCCGTCCGAAGAACTGAATTTTATCGCCTCGTAACGCAGCCCCTCCCTGGCCGGGTCCAGGTAGAGCCTGGACGCGGGGCTGAAATAGAGCCTGGAAGCCCCGGAGCAGCCGGAAGCCAGAAAGGCAGACGCTATCACGGCGCGCAGGAAGTTCTTCATATCGGGAACAGGAACTGGTGGAATAGCAGGGACGCCTCTTTCTCGGCTCCCCGCCAGGAATACTCCGCTCGGACGGAAGTGTCCCTGGCGAGCCGGCACGATAACCCGGCGGTCCCGGCCCACAGCGGCCGGCCGTCCCCGAGTGCGTAGCCGATATACCGCGCCTCCAGCGCCCCCCTGAACGGCCCGCTTTCAGCGGTAAGGCCGGCCTTCACGCCCGCCCCGGCGCGCCAGGAAGCGCGGAGCGCCGGACCGAAACCGGTATCGGCCACGGCGAGGGCGTAGTACACCTGCCTCAGCGGCCAGCGCGTCTCCACGGCGTAACCGGAGCCCCCGCCCATGGCCCAGATCGCCGAAGTGCCCGGGGCGCGTCCGGTCTCGTCGGCCTGCTCCACGCCGGCCTTTATCTGCCAGGAGCGGGCGCGGACCCAGTCGTCCCAGGGATTAAGGCTCACGACATGGGTCAGCGTGCCTTCCTTCACGAAAAGCCTGTTCTCGCGCGGCTGGTAGCGCAGCCGGACCGCGCCCATTTCAAGGGCCGCGTTCGGCATATATCCTTCCGGATCGTCCAGCAGGTCCTGCAGGGCGAAGCGGACCTGCAGGTCGTAGGCCGGGCCGTTCTTCAGCGCGACCGCGCCGGCCCCCAGCCGCATGCTCTCGTGCGCGTCCATAATGGACGGCGGCCGC
>JAKLEK010000266.1 GCA_022703115.1 Elusimicrobiota bacterium | reverse complement strand
CGGCCTTGCGGCCCGGGCACGTGCCATACTAATGGCACGCGCTAAAGCCGGGCCTCACCTGAGATTAGAAATATCAGGACCTTGCCCCGGGGGAAACCCCCGGGGCTTTGTGTTTTTAGGGTTCGCGGGTCCTGCCGCGGCGCCGGGGCCGCAAGGCACGTGGTCACGAACACCGTTCGCGCCACTCGTCACTCCCTCAGCGCGCTTCGCAAACGCTTTCGGTCCGTGACGGCCTTGCTTGCCCGGCATCCGCGTCGCCCGCTCCGAACGGGCGTACGCGCCGGACTTTCATTTTGTAGAATATACGAGTCGTAGGCGGGGCGTTGGGCGGTAAGCCCCGAATATCCTTGAAGTCCAGGAGTCGAGAATGCGAACGATGATCAGGCGGGTTGCGATGGCTGCGGCGTTATTGCCGTGCCTATGCTGTGCTCTGCCGGCGTCTGCTTCGGCGCAGGCGGCGAAGCAGCGCTCCGATATAGACGCGCGGTACAAATGGGACCTTGCCAGTATATTCCCGAACGACGAGGCCTGGAAGGCGGACCTGGAGAACCTGAAGACCGGCCTGGACGGGTTTGCGGCCTATAAGGGCCGGTTGGCGGTTTCCGCGGCCAATATAAGGGACGTACTCCGCCTGCGGGACAAGCTTTCCATCGTAGCCGATAATCTCGTCGTCTATTCCAAGATGAAGCTTGATGAGGACAAACGCGTAAGCAAGTACCAGGAAATGCAGAGCCAGGCGTCCGATATGAGTTCGCGGCTCGCCAACGCCGCGTCCTTCATCCAGCCGGAACTGCTGGCCATGGACGGCGCCAAGCTTCTATCCTACGCCGCTACCGACCCCGGATTGAAGCCGTACGAGTTCATGCTGCGCGACCTGGTCCGCACCAAGGCCCACATCCTCTCGGACAAGGAAGAGGCTCTGCTCGCCGGGGCTCAGCCGGTCCTGGAGGCGCCGTCCCGCATATTCGAGATGATAGACGACGCCGATATCTCTTTCGGCAATATAAAGGACGAGAACGGCAAGGATGTCCAGCTCACTCGCGCGAGATACCGCTCGATCCTGGAGGGTCCGGACAGGCGGATGCGCCGCGACGCTTCCGATATGTTCGCGGAGACCTACATGAAGCATATCAACGGCCTGGCCGCGAGCCTCGCGTCGTCCGTTAAAAAGGACCACTTCGTTTCATCGGTCCGCAAATACGACGGTTCGCTGGAAGCCAAGCTGGACGCGAACAATATACCGGTAAGCGTGTTCCGGAACCTTCTGTCGGCGGCGAGCTCTAATCTCGCACCGCTCCACCGTTGGGCCTCGCTGCGCAAGAAACTGCTCGGAGTAGAGACCCTCTACACCTACGATCTGAACGCGACCCTGATGAGGGAGAAACCCAGGGAATACGATTGGGCCGAAGCCAAGGACCTGGTACTGAAAGGGCTTTCGCCGATGGGGAAGCCCTATCTGGACGAGCTTGCGGAGGGTTTCAATTCTGGCTGGATAGACGTCTATGAGACGCAGGGAAAGGATTCCGGCGCCTACTCCTGGGGGACTTACACGTCCCATCCCTATGTCCTGATGAACTACAATAACTCGCTGGATAACGTCCTGACCCTGTCCCATGAAATGGGCCATGCCATGAACCGGCTCTGGACCAACAGGAACGAGCCGTATCATTACAGCGATAATCCGCTGTTCACTGCGGAGGTAGCTTCTATCTGCAACTCGGCGCTCATGATGAAGTACATGATCGCTAATGCCAGGACCAAGGATGAGAAGGCCTATCTGCTGACCAAGTATATCGAGCAGATAGTGGGGACATTCTATACCCAGATAATGTTCTCAGAATTCGAACTGGCCATGCACGACCGGGTGAGGAGCGGCGGCGCCCTGTCGGTGGATTTCTTCCGCAAGACCTATCGGGACATTTATCAGAAGTACTGGGGGCCGGAGCTGGTCATTGGTCCGCTGAACGATATCAGCGGAATGAGGATAAGCCATTTCTACCGCTCGTTCTATGTGTACCAGTACGCGACCTCGTATGCCGCGGCCCAGATGCTGTCCGACCGGATAGTGCGGGGCGAGTCCGGCGCGGTGGAGGCCTATTACAGGTTCCTGAGGACCGGAACTTCCGAGTATCCGGTGGAAGTGCTGAAGAAGGCCGGGGTCGATATGACCACGCCGGAGCCGGTGGCGGGGACGATAAAGCTGTTCGGCGAACTTGTCGACCAGCTGTCCGCTCTTATGGCTGATAAGGGCTAAGCGCGGTCGGATGGCGGGCGGTATCGAACCCCGGGCTAGCCCCCGGGGTTCCGCTTTATCTGGTCAGCATATTCCCGTTCCTGCCCTCGTTCGTCTAACTCCCTTGGGGTCTCCGAGCCGCTTGATTGCCGTGGTTCTCGGCCCCGGAGATAGTCTTCTGTTCTCCGGCCCTGGCATCGGTCGTCCCTCGGCTGGCTCCCCCGAGTTCGCGCCCAACGGAGGCAGCCTTCTGCCGGCCGGGCCGGGGTTTCGGGGAAACAGGCCCGGTATTCTCCGCCGGCGCGTGAACTCGGCAAAAAA
>JAKLEK010000265.1 GCA_022703115.1 Elusimicrobiota bacterium | reverse complement strand
CAGGAGCTCGGCCTTCTCCTTAAGGTCGCCGAGTATGGCGTCCCTCTCGCGGACGTAGAGCCCATGACTTTCCGAACCTTCCTCCGGGGGGGCCACCATCAGGTACGTCACCAGCTGCCCGTCCACGTTGGAACACAGGCTGATGGACTGATACTTCACCAGTTCCGCGTAGACGTCGTCGGGCACGTTCCTGGTCTCCATGTATCCGCCCCTGTGGCCGCACTCCCCGAGAAACCCCTTGGAGACGGAATGAAGGCTGAACAGCGTGACCTCGCGCTCGTCCATATCGTGCATGACCCTGGCGAAAGAGAAGAACTTCATCCCCTTTCCGTACACGTTCTCCTGGTACACTTCGTCGGCCACTATGGCGAGCCCCTGTTTACGGGCGAAACGGACGACCATCTCTATGTTCTTCCTGGAGAGGACGGCCCCGGTCGGATTGCCGGGATTGATGACGACTATGGCGACCGGGTTGACGCCTTCCTTCCTGGCCGCGTCGATGCTGCGCTCCAGTTCGCGTTCGCTCAGCTGCCAGCCGTTGGCCTCGTCGAGGAAATAGCTTATCTGCCGGGCGCCGTAAAGCGCGATGGAGGCGCTGTACAAGGGATATTGCGGTATCGGCACCATGTACCCGTCGTTATCCTTATTGGTCAGCATGGTGAACACCGCGTGCACGCCCTTGCTGGCGCCGTCGGTGAGGACTATCCTGTTTACGTCCACTGGGATGCCGTCGCGCTTATTTATGAAATCCGCCACCGCCTGGCGCACGAAAGGGAGCCCGACGCTCTGCGTATAGGCGCCGGTGCCGGACGGGTTCTTCTTCAGTATCTCTTCGGCGCGGCGCAGGACGTCGGCCGGGAAGAGAGCCGCGCTCTCAGGCCGGGAGATAAGCTCCGGATACTCCAGCAGACAAAGCATCTGGCGCACGAAAGTGAGCGGCCTCTGTTTCAGGGCCTGGGGGTTGCCGATATTGCAGTAGATTATCTTCCGTCCCTGCGCTTCCAGTTCCTGGGCCCTGGCCACTATCTTGCCCCGGACCGCGTAGTGAGCTTCCAGCAGTTTCGCGTTGATGTTATGGAGTTTTATCATACGAGATTAGATTATATAAATTATGCGGGGCGGGGGCGGCCCCGGGGCGTCCTTGCCAAGCCGCGCCGGTTTTGCTAATAATATGCGCCTGACTATATGGAACTACACCCGCTTCTCTACGCAGTGGCGGCGGCGGGCGCGGTCTGGCTCCTGTTCTCGGCTCTGCACCTTCTGCGGCTGATGGCGGGGCCCCGCAAGGGAAGCGTCCTGGACCGCATGGAAGGGACCGTGCGTCTCCGCGACCTGTTCAGGCTGGCCGTTGAGATAGAGGATGAAGGGGTCGCCTTTTACCGCGGACTGGCTGAACGCGCCCGGAACGAAGCCGTAAGGAAGCTCTGCGAACGCCTGGCCACCGAAGAGGCCGCGCACGCCGAGCTGTTCCGCAGGCAGCTGGGAGGATGGCGGCGTCTGCCGCCCAACAAGCCGCTTTTACTGGCGCTTCTCGAACAGGCGGTAAGGCAAGGCATCTTCTCCCGCACCCCCGGCCCCGCCGCGAGCGAGGAGGAAATGATCGCTTACGCGGTGGAACAGGAGAAGAAGACCGCCGACTTCTACCGGGCGTTCGAGAAAGCTTTTCCCGAGACCTGGAAGCGGGCGCATATGCGGGGACTGGTGGAAGAAGAGGAACGGCACGCCAGGGACCTGCTGACTTCGTACCCGGCTTTCAAGGCCGGACGGTGGACGGCCTAGGAGCGGCTGTCCGCGTGGAACCGCCCAGCCGCGAAGTCCACTCCAGTATATAATCCAGAAGTTCCGGATTACCGGGGGTCAGCATACCGGCCCCATGCCCGCCGGGCCCGGCCTTGAAGACCGCCTTCAGCCCCCGCGCGCCCGCCTTCGCCGCCAGATAGCCGGAACTTTCCCAGGCATAGGCGTCATCCCTGGACGCGGCCAGGAGGACCGGGACGTCCGGCGCGGCGTCCAGGTACCGCCCGGCGTCCGTTCCGGCGTAGTTCAGGCCGGGGGACAGCAGCACCAGGCCGGCGGTCCTGAGCCCCTCCGCCGCGGCTTTCAGCGACAGGTTGGCGCCTATGCTGGCGCCGCACAGCACGATCCTGCCTGCCGCTATCTTACGGCCTTCCAGAAAACCGGCGGCTGCGGTTATGTCAGCCGAAAGCCCCGGCCATCTCTCCCGGGTGAAAGTCTTGTGGTCGGTCGGAAGCCCGGAACACAGGCGGCTGCCGCCATGCCCGGAAAGATCGATGGAGAGGTATCCATACCCCTTCTTCTTGAGCGCCGCCTCGAGCGGGCCCCATTCGTGCCGGTTCGAACCGAGACCGTGCGCGTTTATGAACACGTAAGAGCCGGAGGAAGGGGCGTGGTAGAAAGCTTCTATCAGACACCCGTCCGGAGAACCGAAGCGCACCGTTGCGCCGTTCTCTCCGGTGCGGGGCGCGGGCTTCGGAGCGGCGGCGCACAGCAGGCCGCAGAGCGCGAGGACGGCGGCGGGGCGCGTCATAACATT
>JAKLEK010000264.1 GCA_022703115.1 Elusimicrobiota bacterium | reverse complement strand
TAGGAATCCCAGTAATATATCTCCCGGAACCTTCCCCCCGGCACGATATACGGGTACGGCAGAGGCAGCAGCGAACTTCCGGCCGCGGGCTTGTCCGCCGGCCTCTTGAGGACCCCCCACAGCTCCCTTACATGGCCGGCCGCGTCCTTCTCCGTCGGAACATATCCGCCTGCCGGGGAGGCCGGGACCGAAAAATTATCCGCGACGAATCCGGCCAGGGAAAATCCAGGAGGCGGGTCCTTAACGGCCGCTTCGTAATCCGCCGCGATCGCGGCCGGATCCCGCTTAGGCACGCAGTCCACGAAGGTCTTGCCGTCCGGAAAAACCCTGTTCATCTGAACGTCCCGGAAGAGCCGGCCGTAAAGCGCGTCCGGCGGCGTCTGCGCCTGCGAACGGACGCAGAGCGGCAACAGCAGCAGCAAGCCGATAAATATTTTTTTCATGCTAAGACACCTGCCCGGTGAGCGGTCCAGCGCGCGCCTGGGCGCGCGCTGATGTTATTGTACATTTTTGCCGTAATCGATGTAGGGCGTGAAAAAGGCCGTCCGGGCTTCAGCCGGTACGACCTTTTCCAGCGGACCGCTGACCATCCCCTAATTCCAGGAGACCGAAGCCTCCGGCTGTTCCACAGGAGCGATCTTCTCCGTGAGGCTCTTCGACTCCGAGTAAAGGTCCTTGAAGTTGCCTGCCCCGTCCAGTTCGAAGGTCCACACCCCGCTCTTGGAGAACAGCATCGTGGACAGCGACCAGACCATGTCCAGCCGCATGAAAGCCAGGGGGTTCTTGACGGTACCGATGTTCATCGGATTTGATATCTTCGCGTCCACGTTGAAATGCCAGCCCCAGCTGACGTCCAGCTCCGGGGCCTTCACCGTCAGGTTGGTTATGTAACGGCCCGCCGTCGCGCGCGGGGACCCATCCGCCTCCTTTTCGGTCCCTCCGTAATAGTAGGATATCAGGAACTTGGACCTGACGACTTCCCATCCGGCCGGATTCACGGCCGTATAGTCGAACACGTATTCCCTGGGACCCTTCCAGCCCGCCACCGCCGACCAGGGCATGTACATCCCGGGAGGAAGGGCGCTGGCGTAGGAGGAAACGGCGGAACCGGACGGAGCGCCGCTCTGCACGACCGACCAGGCCGCGACCCCGGTATTCACCAGTTCGCCCACCACTTTCTCTTTTCCACAATCCGGATTCAAAAGCGGCGGCCGCTCAAGAACGACCTCTTTGCCGCTGCTCACTTCGGTGACGACCAGTCTCTCGCTCTGTATGCGGTAGTAGTCCGCGTCAGCGGCGTACGCGCAACCCTGCAGGACCGGGAACGACATCGCCGCGAGTACGGCTGCCGATTTGAGCATGGATCGCATCTAACACCTCCAGTTCGTCCCTAAACTCGGTAATTAGAGGATACCAGCGCCGGCCGGAAACCTCAAGGGCCTTAAGCCCCGAACCGGCCTGGGTCCGATGGACGCCGGGCGGATGGCTGCGTGAACAGACCGCTAATATATACAATATAGAGTATATGGGAACCATGACCTTGCCATTAATAGCCGTTTTGATACTGTCCCTGCCGCCAGCCTCTTCCGTCGCGCAGGCGCTCCCTGGAGGGGACCGGCCGTCATGCGAGGGGCTCCGGGCCCTCGCTATCCCGGACCTGAGGCTGACGGACGCGTCTCCGGCCTCTTCCGGCTCCGCGATCTGCAGGGTAAGCGGCGTTATCGGAAAAGAGATCAATTTCGAGCTCCTCCTCCCGGGAACATGGAACGGGATATTCGTCATGGGCGGCGGGGGAGGGTTCTCCGGCAAGGTGCAGAATTCCGCGCGCTGGACGGCGGATTACGGCTACGCCACCTCCGGAACCGACACTGGACACGTCAGCACGGCCTCCATGTCCGCGGCCTGGGCGCTCGAGAGCCCTGAAAGGCGCAGCAACTTCGGCCATCTGGCCGTGCACCGGACCGCCGAGGTCTCCAAAGCCCTCATCGCGGCATACTACGGCAAACCGCCGGAGCGTTCATATTTCACCGGCTGTTCCTGCGGCGGAGGCCAGGCCATGAGCGAGGCGCAGCGCTATCCGGAAGATTTCGACGGAATAGTTTCCGGAGCGCCGGCCTACAACGCAACCGCCCTGGCGGCCGAATTCGTGAGTAACACCCAGGCGCTCTATCCGGACGGACTCTCGGCTCCGCCGATCATATCCACCGGGCACCTGCGCGTCATTCAGGATGCCGTTCTCAGACAATGCGACCTCACGGACGGGATCGCCGACGGCATACTTAACGATCCGGCCGGATGCGGCTTCGACTTCTCGACCCTGCCCCGGTGCGGCGCCGGTCCCGGAACCGATACCTGTTTTAACGGCGAACAGCTGAGCGCCCTGCGGACTGTCTACGGCGCCACCGACGCCGGAGACGCGGCGGCTTATCCGGGTTTTCCTTTCGGCGGGGAGAACGAGCCCGGCGGCTGGAACCACTGGATAATCGGGCCGGACCGCGACTTCCTGAAAAAAACGGGTTACCCGACGGCGCAATCCTATTTCGGCATAGAAACCTTC
>JAKLEK010000263.1:969-2564 GCA_022703115.1 Elusimicrobiota bacterium | reverse complement strand
TCTTCGACCCGGAAGCCAAGGAATACATGACGACGCACGGCTGGCCGGGCAATACACGCGAACTCAAGCGCCTGGTGGACCTGCTGACCGCCGGCGGCGACGGGCGGATAACACTGGACATGGTAAAGCGCCATCTGACCCACGCGCCAGCGGCCTCGCCGTGCAATGCGGCGGCCACCCGGGAACAGTACGACTGCGCCCTGGCCCACGGCCTCCCGAAGGCCGTGGACATGTTCATCGCCGACATAGTCAGGCGCAACCTGGAAGAGAACAACGGCAAAAGGACCGAAACGCGCGAGCAGCTCAAAATATCCAAGCGACTCCTGTACTCGGTGTTGAACGGCCCGGAATTCAAGGCCTGAGAGGAGAGCCCGGCTGGCATATTAATTGCTCCGCCTCTCAGCGTACATGGTTTCAGAGCCTGGAACGGCCGCCATGTTCAAAATTGCGCACAGGAGAGTATTATATGCTGCGGACAATTGCGCTTATCTTGGCGGCAGGAGGAACTATCTGTATGGCACAGGGAACACCGGAAACATGGCGGTTTGACGCCGCCTCGGTAAAGACCATCAGGGTCAGCGCGGGCGCGGGCCCGATAGAGCTCAAAACGGCCCCAGGGCCGGATATTAAGGCCGCTCTTTCCGGCGAGTACGAACCGGATGCCTGCGAAATTACGGCCGAGGTCCGCGGCGAAGAGCTCGTCCTGGAGGCGCGGGGCAGGAAGAAAGGGTTCTGGAGCTGGCGGCGGCAGAACTGCAGGGCCGGCTTTTCCGTTTCAGCGCCGGCCGACAAACCGCTGATCATAAAGAACGGGGCCGGGGACGTGCGCATTGGGGACTTTACCGCGGGGGCCGACATTGCCAGCGGGGCCGGAAGAGTGGAGTTAGCGCGAACCTCCGGCCCACTGAAGATATCCTCCGGCGCCGGAAGCATCTCCGGCGAGCTCTACAGCGAAGACTTCAAACTTTCCAGCGGGGCGGGATCTACCGATCTGGCCTGGACCAAGGCGCCCAAAGCCGGCCGGATATCCTTTTACTCCGGCGCCGGCGTGATAAAGCTGGCCTTTCCCGGAGACAGCCGGCTGAACGTTCAGCATTCAACGGGTGCGGGCTCTTTCAGGAACGGCCTCGGCTCCGACCCCTCGTCGCCGGTCACGCTGGTAATCAGGTCCGGAGCCGGGAACGTGGAGATAAGCAAGAGCTGAGCTTTCAAGGAACATCTATGCCCAACGAAGCCAAAATGCACTCGATCAGGTCGAAGACCGCAAGCCTAAAGGAAGCGGCGGAATTGTTTGGCAGATGCCCGGACGATAAAAAGCGCGCGCGCATAGCGGTCATGCGCGAGACCGCGCAGGACATCGTAAGGCTGCTGAGCGAAGTGGAATCGGAACTGCCGGCGGCCTAGGGCCCTAGCCCTTCCAGGGGGACTCCTTCCCCCTTACCTTCAGCCAAGGCAGATGCGCGAAACGCTCCGGACCGTGGCCGGTCTCGAGCGTGAGGTCGGTAAATCCTTTTTCCTTCAACTGCGCCGCTATATCCTCGCCCTTTACGCCATTGCCCAACTCGGAATCGATATAAATCGGGATATCCTTGGAA
>JAKLEK010000263.1:0-959 GCA_022703115.1 Elusimicrobiota bacterium | reverse complement strand
TCAACTGCGCCGCTATATCCTCGCCCTTTACGCCATTGCCCAACTCGGAATCGATATAAATCGGGATATCCTTGGAAAAACTATCCAGGCTGGACATAAAAGCACTGGGTTCTGTGAACGCTTTTAAATCCACACCGGCCGCCCCCGCCGCATCGGACCAGTTCATGTGCACCAGCGCGTCGTCGTCTATCAGAACGGCGGACCTCCTACAGTTTTCCGCAGCACCGACGGCGTCGGTCACCGACAGAGGCACGAAATCCGCCAGCCCTTTCGGGATTATCCGCATCTTCAGCCGACGGGCCTCGTCCATGACCCGCTTCTCTTCGCTCCGGCTGGTGACCAGAATGGCCCTGCCGCATAGCCCGAGCTCTTCCGCCAGGCTTAGCCCGGTCTCCTTGTACCCCATAAGTTCATAGTCGAAAAGACAGACCGCTTTACCGGCCTTTTCGGGATCGCCGCGGACCCATCGCCGCAGACCATCCGGTTCATTGAAGTGGCGGACCTCAACACCATTCTCCTTAAGCCGGGCGGAAGCGAATCGCCCATCCCACAGCTGATGGGTGGTAGGGTCGTCGTCCAGTACCGCCACCACGCCGCCGCGCGGGACCTTAAGTTCCGACACAAAATCGTCCGGGACCTTGGCGGCAGGAAGCGTTAAAACTACTTCGGTCCCTTTACCCATTTCCGACCGGATCTCCAGCCGCCCGCCCCAGCTTTCTACCGTGGTTTTCGCATGATAAAGGCCCAATCCCGAGCCTCCGGCCTTGCCGTAGGTCTCGCCCTTCTGCCCAAGTTTAAGCAGCACATTCTCCGGTATCCCCCTACCGCTATCAGCTATTCTTAAAAAAACATTTTTCCCATCCAGCGATAGCGTAAGAGTAATAGATCCCTTACCCTCCAAAGCCTCTGCGGCATTGTTAAGCAAATTAGACACTATGCGGCCGAATTCCACAGATTGA
>JAKLEK010000262.1 GCA_022703115.1 Elusimicrobiota bacterium | reverse complement strand
GTGGACGTGGTCGAAGAGTTCAAAGTCCAGACCAACAATTTCAGCGCCGAATACACCAACGCAGCCGGCGGCGTCGTAAACCTCGTCACCAAGTCCGGCACGAACAGCCTGCACGGCACGCTCTACGAGTTCCTGCGCAACAACCGCCCGCTGCAGGCCGAGTCGGTGGCCGTGTTCGGCACCTCGATGGGCGGGGCGGTGGCGGTCTACGCCGCGGCCAAGTACCCGGAACTCGCCTGCGTGCTGGCCGAGAACACCTTCCTGAGCTACGAGAAGGTGGTGGCCAACTGGAGCTGGAAACGCCTGAACACCCCGTATTTCCCCCTCGTGTGGCTCACGCTGTTCTTCGTGCGGCGCAAGCTCAAGGCCGACCCGGAACCCTACAGCCCGCTCTATAACGCCGGCAAGCTCAAGATGCCCGTAATGCTCGTCAACGGCGACAACGACGACCTGGTGCCGGCCTCCGACTCCGAGCGCCTCTACGGCCTCTGCCCGTCGGATAAAAAGCAGATGTGGACCGTGGCCGGCGCCTCGCACGCCAAGTGCGCCGAGGTGGGCGGCGAGGTCTATAAGCAGAAGGTTTCCGCTTTCTTCGCCGAGAACCTGCGGGAGCCGGAGCTGCCGCGGCTGCCGCCGCAGGGCAAGGCCGAAGCGAAATCCTGAAAAAAACTATTGCATTCCCCGGCGGCATAATGTAGTATTTTTCTATCGACCCCCGACGGGGACGAAAATTCGCCCCGGCGAGAGCTTGGGGGGGAAGTAAACGGAGGAAAGTGAAATGGCTGAAATGATACAGAAAGTCGGTCTGAAGCGCGAGAAGGGTTTCCTGTACTTCATCGACAAGAAGGGCGACATATCCTGCGCCAAGATGGCCCGCGGTAAAAAGAAGGGCGGCTCCCCGAAGGTGGCCGTGAAGGTCGGCCTGAAGAAAGAGAAGGGCTACCTGTACTTCATCGACAAGAAGGGCAACATCTCCCGCGCGATCATGAAGAATTCCGGCAAGAAGAAGAAGTAATCCTTCTTACTCTTGACGAACCGCCCGGCCTCAAAACCGGGCGGTTTTTCTTTGCGGCAGGGCGGTGGCTGGTCGGCCCGCCCGCTCCCGAATGAGCCCGGCGGACCCTTGACAAAATTCCAGCCCGTATTAGACTATTAATACGGGAGCCCGGCCGCCAGTGAACGGAGATCCCCGTAGTATCCAGAGGCGCAACTAATGAGAAGAACATCGCTTGTCCTCCCCGTACTGCTCTTCGCCGCCGCCTGCGGAAATTCCGCGCCGGCCTCCACAAGGCCGTCCGACTTCAGGGACGCGCCTTCGTCCGCGCTGGAACAGCTTTCGGAAAGCGGCGGGATCGATATCCCGTCGCCGAAGGCCGCCGAAGCCGTCCCGTGGGGCGCCTCCTCCGACACCAGCGGGCAGGTAAAGCCGCAGGCCGTGCGTCCGGCCATGTCCCCGGAAAACCAGGTCGCCGGCGGCGGGCGCACCCGCGAATGGCTGATAATGGTGTATATCAACGGCAGGAACAACCTCTCCAAATATATGTTGCAGAACATCCGCGACATGGAGGCCGCCGGGTCCAGCAAGAACGTAACGGTGGTGGTGGAACTCGGGAGATACGACGACCTGCCCCGCAGCGAGATAACCGCCGCGTTCCATCAGGACGGTTACAATAACGCCAAGGCCAACGGTTACTGTTCGTCCGCCTCGCGCAACAACACGGTGCGCTATTACATAGAGGCCGGCAAGGCCATCCCGCTGGGAACGCTCTGCAACTCCGACATGGGCGACCCCAAAGAGCTCACCGATTTCGCGGTATGGGCCAATAAGACCTTCCCGGCCAGGCGTCATATGCTGATAGTCAGTTCGCATGGCGGAGGCTACGGAGGCATCAGCCCCGACGATATCTCGGAGAACTCTCTCTCCCTCAAGGACCTTTCCGGGGCCCTGGGCGGGATTTCTTCGGCCTACGGCAAGAAGCTCGATATCTACGCCTCCGACGCCTGTCTTATGCAGATGGCCGAGGTGATCTATGACCTGCGCAGGTATGTAAATGTGGTAGTTGGTTCCGAGGAGAATATCCCCGGCTCCGGCTTCCCCTACACCGCCATGCTGCGCAAATTCTCTTCCGCCCCCGGCGCAAATACGGAAACCCTGGCGGCCATGCTGGTAAGGGACTACGCGGCCCTTTACGCGCGGCAAGGCGGCTCATATGGCACGACCATCTCGGCCGTCCGGGCCTCAAGGATGGAGGAGTTCGCCAACCTCATGTCCGGCTGGGTAGACCAGGCGCTGAGGTCCAAAGCCGCCGACAAGGACCTGGATAACGCTATCGCGCAGACCGTGCGCTACCACGAGTCCGAGGAGGACGACCGCCTGACGATAAATTCCCGGGATATAGCGAACTTCCTCTCAAACCTCAACGAGGCGCTGCCGCAGGGCGCCGCTCTGCGCAGGACCGGAGAGAACCTTACGGGCTTCATCCGCCGGGAACTGGTGATAGAGAGCGCCACTACCGGCAATACGGCGGTCGGGGAGAAGTCCACCGGCCTGGCCATATATATGCCGCGCAAGC
>JAKLEK010000261.1 GCA_022703115.1 Elusimicrobiota bacterium | reverse complement strand
GGTGGCGAGTATCGCCAGGTTGACCGCGCCCTGGTCATGGAAGAAGAACGCGGTCCTGTGATAGAACTGGATAGGCGCGTTGGTAAGGAGAACTTTCATTGCGCGTTATATTCCTTGCGATATGACGGCGTACTTGCTCCGACCTTAATGCTCAACCGTTACGTTGCGGCGCGCCGCCGTCGTCTTCAAGCAGGCGGCGTCACCGCGCGATCGAGAATTTGAGGATCCCGGGGATGCGCCTAAAAATCTGTTTTTTATACGGCAGGGCCTTCCAGATGCGCCACATCTGGTTCGGCCGCAGATAAAATCCGGCATAGGCTCTGGCCCATATGCTTTTCAGTTCGGCGTCGCTGACCGCGGAGATATTTATGGAAAATTTTTTATAGTGATAAAGTCTGACGCTGTTGAGCTCGATACCGCGCTTCCTGAGCAGGGCCTCCAGCGGAGTGTTCGGCCTGGGAGTTACATAGTGGAAGACCGCGATATGGAAAGGGACGGACTTCGCGAACTCGAGGGTTCGCAGCAGCTCCTCCTTAGTTTCCCCGGGGAACCCGAGCATGAAGCTGACACAGGTGAGGATGCCGACTTCGGTGGTCATTCTTATTATTTCGCGGGCTTTCTCCAGATCGAGGTTCTTGCCGATGCGCTTCTGCACCCCGGGGTCGGCGGATTCGACGGCGTAAAAGATCTGCTGAGTCCCGGCTTCCTTCAGTTTCAGGACGAGCTCCCGGTCCATCCGGTCCACCCTGAGCCCGTTAGGGAAGGAGATCGAGACCTTGATACCGCGCCCGATAAGACCGTTGCAGATGCGCTTAGCGCGGTCCATATCGAAGTTGAAGACGTCGTCCCATATCTCGATCTGGTCGGGCGCGTATCTTTCCATCACCAGCTCGATCTCGCGCAGCACGTTCTCAGGACTCCTCATCCTCACCCGCTTCCCGAAGATATCGTGGCAGTATATGCAGCCGTACGGGCAGCCCCGAGAGGTGAAGATCGGGACCACTCTGCCGGAAACCGGGCAGGGGTTGGATACATGACAGCTCTTGGTATCGAAGTAGGCGGCCATGTCCGCCAGGTCCCAGGCGGGAAAAGGTATGGAATCCACGTCCTCTATCACCGCGCGGGGCGGATTGAACACCGGAACCCCGCCCTCCTTGTACGCCAGGCCGGTTATGCCGGACAGAGGCTTGCCGTGCTCCAGCGCTTCGACCAGTTCGCAGACCGTCCTTTCCCCCTCGCCGACCACCGCGAAATCCACGTTCGGGTCCCTGATGACGGCCTCGGGGGTGGCGCAAGCGTACGCGCCGCCTACCGCCACTTTACGACGCGCATCCGCCTTTTTTATCAGCTCCGCCAGCGCGTGGGACTCCCCCGACCCGATGCTCATGCTGGTTATCCCCACCAGATCGGGCGCGAAACTTCCGACACGCGCCAGCACTTCCCCGCGGCTCAGGTCCAGAGCGTTGGCGTCCACGATGTTTATGCGGCCGTAACCGGCCTGCCTCAGGGCGGCGGCCAGATACAGCAGCCCCAGCGGGACGGGACTGACATTGGTCCCGACGTCCGGCCGGCCGCGCAGGTTGGGGGCTATCAGAAGGATCTTCATTGTCGCGATGTTATCTGGTTATCGAAAAACCAAGGACCTGGGGGATGCGTCTTAGAAGCCGCGCCTTGTCCGGCAGCGCTTTCCAGATGCGCCACATCTGTCCGGGCCGCAGATAGAACCCGGCGTACGCCCCCGCCCACATCCGCTTCAACTCGGCGTCGGAGACCGCGGAGAGGTTCACGGAGAATTTCTTGTAATGGTGAAGCCCGGAGCTGTCCAGCTTTATGCCGCGTTTCCGGAGCAGAGCTTCCAGCGGAGTATTAGGCCTCGGGGTCAGATAGTGAAAGACCGCTACATGGAAAGGCAGGGCCTTAGCGAACTCTACGGTCTTACGCATCTCCTCCTTCGTCTCCCCGGGGAAACCGAATATAAAAAAACCTCCGGTGACAATACCCGACCCGGCCGTGAACCGGACTATTTCCTCGGCTTTCGACAAGTCGAGGTTCTTGCCGATGCGCTTCTGCACCTCGGGGTCGGCGGATTCGATGGCGTAATAGATCTGTTTCGTCCCTGCTTGCTTCAGTTTCAGGACAAGCTCCCGGTCCATCCTGTCTACTCTGAGGCCGTTCGGAAAGGACAGAGCGGCCTTGCTGCCGCTCCCGATGAGCCCGTCGCAGATGCGTATGACGCGGTCCATATCGCAATTGAAGATATCGTCGGACACTTCTATTTCGTCGGGAGCGTACCTTTCCGACAGCAGTTCTATCTCGCGCAGCACGTTCTCCGCGCTCCTCATTCGTATCCGCTTGCCGAAGATATTGTGGCAGTATATGCAGCCGTACGGGCAGCCGCGGGAGGTGAAGACAGGAACGACCCGGTTCGAGGCGGGGAAGGGGTTCGCCGCGTGGCGGTGCCCGGCGTCGAAATACTTTTCCATGTCCACCAGGTCCCAGGCGGGGAAAGGGATGGAGTCCACGTCCTCTATCACCGCGCGGGGAGGGTTGAACACCGGAGCTCCCCCCTCCTTGTACGCCAGGCCGGTTATGCC
>JAKLEK010000260.1 GCA_022703115.1 Elusimicrobiota bacterium | reverse complement strand
CAGGTCTATGCTTCAATTTCTGTCCCGGAGAACGAGATCTCGGCTATAAAGGCGGGTTTCTGGGCCGAGGTCGAGATAAACGCGCTGAACCTTCCAGAAACCGCATTGCGCCAGGAGACGGAATACAGGAACGGCTCGACGGCCGCCAGACTGCGCGGAATGGTCGCTGACACGGGCGTCAGTGCAGACCCTCTTTCCCGGACTTATTCGGTGAGAGTTCTTTTGAACAACCCGGGCCGCCGCATTCTGCCGGGGATGTTGTGCTCCGTCTATCTTTCGGGCAACCGTAGATCATCCATTGCGCTGGTTCCCGCTACGGCGGTAAGCATGGATGAAGCGGGCAGGGAATTCGTTTATGTGGCCGAACAGGGCGATAACGTTGCCCGTAAGCGCGTGGTAGGCACCGCGGGGTTCTCCAATGGCGGAATTCTGGTCTCCTCCGGACTGTCTGGGGAAGAAAAAGTTATATCCGAAGGTGTCCAAAAGCTGACGGACGGGGCCCGCATAGCGGTCGAGGCTATATGACTGAAAAACCCCGCCACCTTATAGAGGCGGCCTTAAAATACAAGCAGATACCGATAACCATTTGCGTGCTGACCTGCCTTGCCGGATTATACTTCCTATTCACTATGCCAAGGCAGGAATTCCCGGAGATGAAGGTGCGCCAAGGTCTGGTGATCGCGGTATACCCAGGCGCAAGCGCCAAGCAGGTGGACGCGCAAGTGGCCAAACCGCTGCAGAACTATCTCTTTACCTTTAAGGAAGTGGACAGGTCCAAAACCTATTCGCAATCGCGCGAAGGGCAGGTGGTTATATTCGTGGACGTGGTTCCTGAACTAAAGGAAACCGACAAGTTCTGGGCGAAGCTGCGCCTGGGTTTGGCGGACATGAAAGGCACTCTGCCGCCGCAGGTGCTTACCGTCTTCGGAGTAAGCGATTTCGGCGACGCTTCGGCTATTTCGCTTACCGTTACTTCCAAAACCCGCAGCTACCGGGAATTGGAATACTATCTGGAAAAGCTGGAAGACCGGTTGCGTACCAACCCGGCCGTTTCCAAACTGAGGCATTACGGACTGCAGCGCGAACAGATAACTGTATACGTGGATCCGGCGAGGCTTGCTAATTACGGAATAAAGCCCGCCATGCTCACGGCCGCCCTTCAGATGGAGGGGATGCTCGGTTATGGCGGTTCGGTTAAAGGCCAGGACCTGGAACTCCCGATCCATCTTCCGCCCCGCTTCAACTCCGAGGCCGATGTGGCGGAGCAGATAATCTACTCCAGCCCGGGCGGGGAAATAGTTAGGATAAAAGATATCGCGACAGTAAAGCGTGAATACGACGTTGACAATTCCTTCGTGGAGGTGAACGGCGGCCGGGCTCTTGTGCTCTCCATGGAGGCGCGGTTCGGGCATAATATCGTGAAGTTCGGCAAAGAGGTCGATGCAGTGATCGCGGAGTACCGTAAGACCATACCTCAGGATATCGAGTTCTCCAAGGCTTCCGACATGCCTGGAGTAGTTCAAAAATCCGTTAACAGGTTTTTCTTTGATTTCGCGATGGCTATATTTTCGGTGATATTGGTGACCGTGCTGCTGCTCCCGGTCCGCGTAGCTGCCGTGGCCGCCATAACTATCCCTATCTGCGTCATGCAGACGGTGCTAGGCCTGCGCTTTATAGGCGTCGAGATAAATAACGTTTCCCTGGTGGCGTTGGTGATCGTGCTAGGCATGATCGTGGACAATGCCATAATCGTGATAGATAACCATATCGAGAAGCTGGATCACGGAGTGGATGTCTGGGAGGCGGCATGGACCAGCGCCAGGGAACTGATGATCCCGGTTTTCACCGCGACTCTGGCCATAATCGCCACATTCGCGATGCTTCCGGTCTTTATGCAGGGTTCTACGGCCGACTTCGTGGACCCGCTGTATTATACCGTCATAATATCGCTGACTATTTCTATGGTCGTGGCCATGTTGCTGGTGCCGATCTTGAGTTATACGTTCATCAAAACAGGCCTGAAGCACGCGGCCAGAAGCGATGACGGAAAGCCTACGATGCTGGAACGGATGCAAGGCGCATATGACCGGCTGCTGGAGAGGATCATGGTCCGGCCGGCTAAGGTGGTAAAAGGTGGCGGCGCGGCGATTCTGCTGGGCATCCTGCTGTTCGCACTGTTACCGCAGCAGCTTTTTCCCGTACTGGAGCGAAATCAGTTCCCGGTGGAGATCTACTTCAGGCAAGGAACTACGCTTGAAAAGAACACCAATATTACCAGGCGCATCGCGGCGATGCTCAAGCGGGATGAACGGGTTAAGGACGTCATCAGTTTTATCGGGGACAGCTCTCCCAGGTTCCACACTTCTTACGCCCCGCAGATGCCGGCGAAGAATTATTCGCAGATAATCGTGATAACGAAACAGGACAAGGACGTGGAGGTTATGCTGGCCGAGTATGGCCCCAGATATACCGAAGCGTTTCCGGAAGCTCATGTGCGCTTCAAACAATTGAATTTTCTTCCCGCTGAAGCGCCCATAGAAATACGGGTGACGGGGGACGACCTCAGTTCCGTCAAGACCGCCGCCGCAAGGATAAA
>JAKLEK010000026.1:11800-12829 GCA_022703115.1 Elusimicrobiota bacterium | reverse complement strand
CCTCAGCACGTCGAACCCGGCGTCTTTCGTGAAGGCCAGGGCTCCGTCGAGCCCCACGTAGAACTCGTGGTTTCCCGTCACGGCAACCTTGCCCAGGGCCGGCCGGATCTCCCGGAACTGCTCGAGCAGGCCCGGCAGCTGCGCCAGCATCAGGCCCGCGCGGCCCGACATGAAGCCCGATATCTCGGTGGTGTTCCAGGTCCCGGCAAGTATGGCCGGACCTATGAGCGAGAGCATCAGCGGCACTTCGTAGGCGAAAAGCTGGGTCAGCACGCGCATGGCGCCTATGGTGGCGTAAGGGCTGGTGGAACTCCAACCGGCCAGGAAGAAAGTGACCGTGGGGATGGTAAGGAGATAGATGATGACCACCAGGTCGCCCTGGAAGGAGAACAGCGCCCCTGTCCAGACCGGGATCAGCGTCATGGTCGTTACCACGGCCGCTATCGCGAAATACGGCAGCACCCTGAACATCGCGTTGTCGCAGGCCGCCGGTATGATCGTCTCCTTCGCCAGCAGTTTTATCAGGTCGGCCAGGGGCTGGTACCACGGGGGCCCTACGCGGTTCTGCATCACGCCGGCCAGTTTCCTGTCGAACCACTGCAGGAAAAGACCGTATGCCGACAGGAACACGAAGCCTGGGAACACTATTATGTACAGAAGCGCGAACAGTATTGAGTCGATCATGCTCGGTTGTCCTTTGAAAAGAAGTTACAGTCTGGAAAAATCAACTCCTCTCTTCCTGTAATGCTCTATGCCCAGTTTCCGCAGGTCGTCCCAGCCGTAGATCCGGGTCTTGCCGGCCTTCGTATCGTGGATCATGGCCCTGTCGGTGCAGGACATGCAGGGGTCTATGGCCGCTATCACCAGCGGCACGTCGGCCAGGTAGCCTCCGTTCAGCATGTAGGAGACCGAGGAGTAGTTGGCCATGGTAGGGGCGCGCACCTTCACCCTTTCCGGTTTGTCGGTGCCGTTGGCCTTCACGTAGTGTATGTCCTCGCCTCTGGGGGCCTCGTAGCGGTTTACCGCTTC
>JAKLEK010000026.1:11083-11634 GCA_022703115.1 Elusimicrobiota bacterium | reverse complement strand
TCGTATATCAGGTAGGGCTCGTCCTTGCGCACGTCGCGCGCCACGCCCGAAGCGCGGGCGGTGGGGCCGACGGCTCCCCGCTCTATGGCTACGTCGTGCGGAAGCAGGCCGACGTTGCGGGACCGCGCCAGTATGGTCGGCTCCTCGGTGCCCAGCTTCACGTAATACTTAGTGCGTTCCTCCAGTATGTCCAGCCGTTTCAGTATCTCCGCCTTCTGTTCCGGGGAGATGTCGCGGCGGACGCCGCCGATGGTGTTCATGCCGTAATGGACCCGGTTGCCGGAGACCAGCTCCAGGCAGTCCAGCACCTGCTCTCGGTCCCGCCAGGTGTACATGAACAGGGTATCGAAGCCGATCTCGTATCCGGCTATGCCGAGCCAGAGCAGGTGGCTGTGCACTCTTTCCAGTTCGGCGATAAGGGTCCTGATGGCCTTGGCCCGCTCCGGTATTTCGACCTTGGCTATCTCCTCTACGCAGGTGACATAGCAGGTGGTGTGCGAATGGGAGCAGATGCCGCAGACGCGCTCCACCAGATATACGTCCTGAAGGAA
>JAKLEK010000026.1:0-10919 GCA_022703115.1 Elusimicrobiota bacterium | reverse complement strand
CCCTCCTGCGCCGCGGCTTCCGCCGGGAACGCGTCGGAAACCTTCCAGTCCTTCCTGAGAGGATGCTGTCCCGCCGGGAAATCGTCAGGCAGAGGATAGCGGCGTCCCGGTTTCAGGCCGGTTATCTTTATGCCGAACAGGTCCTCCAGCTCCCTCTCGTAAGGCTCGGCTCCGGGAAAAACCCCGGTCAGGGTGGGCAGTTCCGGGGTCGTCCTGGGGGTCCTGGCCCGGGCCGTGACTATGACGTGAGTATCGGTGAAATGATAGAGGGCTCCCAGATGCTCGCCCCCGTCGAAGCCGGTGATCGTGGCCAGGTGATCGAAGCCGGCGTCGCGCATGTGCCTGGCGAGGTCCGGAAGGCGTTCCGCCTTTATCTCGAACCAGACCCGGTTCCTGCGCTGTATCGTCATCTCGGATACGTCGCCGCCGAATTCGGATTCCAGCCGGGCCCGGACCTTCTCTTCTTTTTCGAGTTCGCTCATTTTATCCTCCACGTTCAGGCCTTGACGGGCTGTTCCTTGGAGCCCGCCTCCAGGCTTGCAAGCAGTTTCACCGCCCCGTCCAGGATCGCCTCCGGCCTGACGGGGCAGCCGGGAATATAGATCGAGACCGGGAGGACCTTGTCCACTCCGGAGATCACGCTGTAGCAGCCGTCGAAGACCCCGCCGGAACAGGCGCAGGCCCCGACCGCCATAACGAACTTCGGTTCCGGCATCTGGTCGTATATCCGCCTGGCCCGCTTGGCCTGCTGGCGCGTCAGGGGCCCGCTTATGACCAGCACGTCCGCGTGCCGGGGCGTGGACTTGAGCACCGCGCCGAAACGCTCCAGGTCGTATCTCGGGGTCAGCGCGTCCACTATCTCGATGTCGCAGCCGTTGCAGGCTCCGGCGTTAAAGTGCAGCAGCCAGGGGGATTTGAGCCGCGACCAGAGAATGAGCTTGTCTTTTATCTTCATATGTTTTGTCCAGTTATCCCAGGAACAGTATCGCCAGTATGCCCGCCACCGCGAATACGTAGGTCACCACCATTTCGAGGCCGGCGGAGAGAGGGTTAAGGCTCCAGGTGGCCAGCATCAGTCCGGCCACATGCAGCAGCGTGAAGAAAATGGCGAAAGGAAAGAATTCCTGGTAGTCCGGGACGGATTTTTCCCTGGGGAAGTCCTCGCCGCAGGCATAGGGCTCGTTCTTGCCTGAATCAGGGGCGTCCTTGGGCGCCG
This sequence comes from Elusimicrobiota bacterium, assembly GCA_022703115.1. Taxonomy (GTDB): domain Bacteria; phylum Elusimicrobiota; class Elusimicrobia; order Elusimicrobiales; family UBA9959; genus YA12-FULL-51-18. Next base: position 9,703 of record JAKLEK010000026.1, on the reverse strand, counting down.
GAGCCCAGCCGGCCACCAGTTCGGAGAGACCGGTGGCGAAAAGCAGCGCGATGATGAAAACGACCGGAGGGAAGAGGAAAATGTCCATATTTTATCCTTTGAGCTTGTTCAGCGACCATACGTCTATGGAGCCGGTCAGCCTGTAGTTCTTGACCAGGAGCGCCAGGCCGGCCGCCACTACGACCACCTCGATGACTATCATGGTGATGATGAACGTCTGCGCCAGCGCGAGATTGCCGGTCTTGGCGCCCGCGGAGATGAGGCCGAGCAGGGAAGCCTTCGACATTATCTCCAGGCTTATGAACTGCCTCAGCAGGCTCCGCGAGACCATCATCCCGTATAGCCCGGCGACGAAGATCAGGCTTATGAAGAACCAGTCAAGAGAGAAAGAGGCCGTCATGTTATTTTTTCCTCCGCGGGAATATCGACCGTATCACCAGCACTCCGGCGGCCAGCATTGAGACCTGCCCCACCAGGTCGAAGCGGCGGGTGTCCCATATGATGGTCCCGAGCGACGCCGTCCGGTCGCTGAAGCGGGACCAGTTCTCGAGGGCTTCGAAGAACGGTATGCCGTACAGCCACAGCGCTATGGCGGCTATGCCCATGACAAGGGGCATGGCGCGGAAGCGAGCGCGCGAATCCTCTACCTTCCCGTCCTCCCGCCTTATCAGGCTCACCGCGCTGACGAAAAGAACGGTGATTAGCCCGGCGCAGACCGACAGTTCGAAGACCCCGGCCCAGGGCGCCTGGAAGTCGAACAGCAGAAGAGCCGTTCCCACGCTGACCAGCGCCAGCATCAGGGCGTTCAGCAGGAGATCCCGGGCCATCACCGCCGCCACGGCGGACAGGACGACCAGGATGAACAGCAGGTTATGGTAGGTCATAGAATGATCCTCGCTGCGACGGTATCGACAAGGTAGGCGTAGATGTAAGGGAAGAAGACGCCGAGCGCCACGATAAGGACGCTCATCGCTACCACCGGGGCCAGCATCGCCGGGCGCACCTCTCTGGCCGCGCGCGAGGCCTCGGTCGGCTTACCGAAGAACACCTTCCTCTGCATTACCATGAAGTACGCCAGCGTGACTATGCTGAACAGCAGCGCCAGGACCGCGTATATCCTGGCCCCGCCGTCCCACAGGGCCACTATGATCAGCAGCTTGCTCCAGAAACCGGAGAGCGGCGGGACCCCCGCGGTCGACATCAGCGCCACCACAGAGGTCCAGGACGTCCAAGGCATGGAGTGCTCCATGCCGCCCAGCTTGGTCATGTCGCTGGTGCCGGCGCCTTTCTCCAGGCTGGCGCTGTTAAGGTAGAGCGTGGTCTTGAAAGTGGCGTGGTTCACCAGGTGGAAGATCGCGCCCAGTATGGCGAGCGGTGTGCCTATTCCGGCCGCCAGCACTATGTAGCCGACCTGGCTTATGCTGGAGAAGGCCAGCATCCGTTTCAGCTCGTTCTGCCGCAGCGCCGCAACGGCGCCGACCGCTATGGAGAGCATGCCCAGGAACATCAGTATGTCGGCTGCGGGACAGGTCTTGACGTCGAACAGGCGGAGGATTATGGCGATCTTTATGACGGCGTAGACCCCGGCTATCTTGGTGACTATGCCGGCCAGGAAGGCCGACACCGGCGAGTAGGCCCCCTCGTACGCGTCGGGGGTCCATGCGTGGAACGGGACCACGCCGGACTTTATCAGGAATCCCAGGAGCAGCAGGGAGACGGCGAAGACCGTCCCTCCGGCCGGCATGCCCGAAGCGACCAGCGTTTTAACCCCTTCGAAGGAGAAAGTGCCGGCCGTCAGCATCAGGAAGGCCACGCCCAGAAGTATGAAAAGCGAGGCCGGGAAGGTCAGCAGCAGGTACTTTATCGCCCCCTCGAGCCCACCGGTCCGTTCCCCCGACGCTATCAGGGCGAAGGAGGAAACGGCGAGGACCTCGATGAATATGTACAGGGTGAAGAAATCCCCGGTGGTGACTATGCCGCACATCGCGGAGACGGAAGTCATTATCAGCGCGAAATAAGGTGCCCGGGCGACGCCGCTCCCTTCCTCCATGAAGTAGGTGGAGAAGAAAGTGACGCAAAGTCCGACCAGGTAGATGACGAAGACCATAAGCAGCGAAAACCCGTCATCCGGTATGGCGGAGAACGAGGAGTCGGCGTTGGCCGGATCGAACAGCAGCAGGCTCAGGTTCAGCAGGCCCGCCAGCAGGGTGACGTTGGCGAGTACGTCCGCCATCCTGGTCCTGAACCTGGCGGCGAACGGTATGGCGACCGCGGTGAAGAGAGGTATAAGGAGATAGGCCAGAAGCCCGGGGCTGCTTGTCATTTTATCCCTCCGTAAGTAGCGGTGAGGAGTATGTAGGCTGCGAACCCCGCCGCCGTCAGGGCCATGTAAAGCGGGTACGAACCGGTGTGGAAGCGCCGCGACGCCCTGGAGAAGGCGTCGGCCGCGCGGGACGGAACGTCGTCGGTAACGTAGTCGAAGAACCGGTCGATCCTGTAGAGGACTCCGGCCGCGGAGGGGACGCGTTTCATGATCTGCTCGTACGGGTCGAATACGCGCCGTTCGGCCAGATCGTACAGTTCCTTCAATCCGGGTGCGTAATGTATGTGGTCGGAGGCCTTGCTTGGCACACCCTTGCCCGCGGCCAGGCCGAACATGTGGTTGACCAGCGCCACCAGGATCACTATGACCGAGGCCCAGAAGAGCTCGTTGAAGTGGAACCCGGAGAGCGTTTCCTCATGGACCAGGCCCAGGCCCTGCAGCGAGGGAGCGATCAGGAAATCGGCCGGGATCCTGGCGCCGAAGCCGAACGCGACGCAGACCCCGGCCAGAACGAGCATGGGCAGGAGCGTGGAGAACGGAGCCTCCCCGGTCCCCTTCATGGATTCGGGGCGTTTACCGAAGAAGACGGAGTGGCCGAGCTTCAGGAACGAAGCCAGCGTAAGCACGGAGCCCAGTTCGGCCGCGAAGAAGAACGCCGTGTAGCCGGTTTTCAGGGTCCCCGCGTAGATCATCTCCTTGGAGAAGAAGCCGTTCAGGGGCGCGATGCCGGAGATCGCCGCGGCGGCGATGAGGAAGCAGACGGCGGTCACGGGCATGGCTCCGGCCAGTCCCCCCAGCTTCGGAAGTTCGGTCGAGCCGGTCTGCCTCTCCACCGAGCCCGAGGTCATGAACAGGCAGGATTTGTAGACGGCGTGGTTTATCATGTGGAACAGGCCGCCGGCTATGCCGAGGGGGTTGAGCGTCCCTATACCGAGTATCATGTAGCCGGTCTGGCTGACGGCGTGATACGAGAGCAGCCGTTTGTAATCGCTCTGTACCATGGCCATCATTACGGCGAGCAGGAGCGTCAGGGCGCCCAGCGCCATCAGGCCGAACTGGGCCGCTCCGTTGAGGGCGAAAAGATAGACGCTGATGCGCGCCAGCAGGTAGATCCCCAGCAGCTTGTCCACAGCGGCCGGGACCAGCGCCATGAAAGGCGCGTTCGAATCGGTCGCGGCGTCGGGTATCCAGGTGTGGAAGGGCACGGCGCCGGCCTTGGAGAGCGCGCCTATGAGCATCAGCAGGTAGCCCAGTCCCGCCCAGCCTTCGAGGGTCAACTTGTCCGCGGCTATAGCGCTCATGTTGAACGTCCCGGCTATGTAGCCGGTGATGCAGACGCCGGCCAGCAGGCAGAGGTCCGTAACGGCGCTTATCAGGAAAGCCTTCCTGGCCGTGTTCCTGGAAGCCTGCCCAGAGCCTGAGAGCGCTATGAACACGTACAGGAAAACTAGCAGCCCCTCCCAGAAGAAAAGGAGCGCGACAAGGTTGTCGGCCAGCGCCGCCCCGGCCGAGAAGGCCTGCGTCACCAGCAGGTTGAAATAGAACCATTTAGCGTTCCCTTTCCTGTCGAAACTGAAGGAATATATCGCCACAAGAAAGGAGAAGAAGGCCGTTCCAAGCAGCAGGAAAGAGCTCAGATTGTCGGCCTTCAGCGAGAAGGAGATGCCGTAACCGGCCCAGGCGGAGGAGAACTCCGGCGATGCCCCGTAAAGGGCCTGCCCGGCTATCAGGACAGAAGCGGCCAGCGCGGCGCCGGAAGCGGCTATTGCCAGCAGCTCCTTCAGATAGCGCGCCCTGTCGGACGTCAGAAGGACCAGGGCCGCGGCCGCGAGCGGAATGATTATGGGGAGCAGTATTTGGTTCATTCGAGGTTGACTCCTAATTGAGTGGTGAGCATGTCAACGTAAGAGGCCGGGTAGTATACGAGGGCGCCTAGGACCAGTCCTATCAGCGCGAGAGCCAGAACTCCGTTCACCATCAGGGCGGAACCCTCTTTCGGGTTCTCCGCTTTCTCCTCTCCGAGGAAGACCAGATAGAACAGGCGAGTGAGGTAGAGGAGGGTCATCACGGCGCCGGCCAGGAACATGAGCATCACCGTCAGGCTGCCGTTCTGGGCCGCGCCCTGGAACACCATGAACTTGCTGAAGAATCCGCCGAAAGGCGGTATGCCCATGACGGACAGCGAGCACAGGGCGAAAGAGACCGCGGTGACCGGCATAGTCTTTATCAGCCCGCCCATTTTAGTGATGTCCTTGTTATGGGTGTTCTGTTCTATTATGCCGGCGCAGAGGAACAGGCCGCCTTTGGCTATGCTGTGCATCAGTATGTAGAGCATGGCGCCGGCGAAGGCCGTCCTGTTGCCGGAGGCCAGGCCGAGGAAGATGAAGGCCAGCTGGCTTACGGTCGAATAGGCGATGATCCGCTTGATATCCTTATCCACCAGCGCGGCTCCGGCCGAGACCAGGGCGCTGGCTCCGGCCAGAAGCAGCACGCCGTTGGAGAACTCCGGCGAGACCGCGAAGGTCGCGCCGAAGATCCTGGCGTAGGCGTAGACCCCGATCTTGACCAGCACGGCTGCGTGCAGCAGGGCGGTCACGGTGGAGGGAGCGACGCCGGCGTCCGGGAGCCAGGTCGAGAAGGGCAAGGTGGCCGATTTGGCCAGAATGCCGACCAGTATCAGGCAGGCCGCGAGAGTGGATATGGATTCTCCGCGAAGCAGCCTCATGTCCATGGTGCCCTGCTCGAAATATACCATAAGGAAGCCGATAAGCATGCAGAGGGCGCCGAACATGGTGACCAGGATGGTCTTGTTCGCCTTGGCCACGTCCCTGTCGGACCGGAAGAAGCCCACCAGCCTCCAGCTGGCGAAGCCGGTGATCTCCCAGAAGACGTACATCCAGAGCAGATTGGCCGAGAAGACCAGCCCCATCATGGCGCCCAGAAAGAGGGTCACCATGGCGTAGTATTCGGTCTGGTTCTCGTAGTGGGAGATGTAATCCAGCGAGTAGATCAGGATGATCGAGCTCACGAACGAGGAGACGGCCGCCATGAAGACCGAGAGCAGATCGGCGCTGAGGATCAGATCGAAACCCAGCGGGAAGTTCATGGTGTAGGCCGCAGGAAAGCCGGTGTACATGGCCGGGAGCAGCGAGGCCGTGGCGGCGAACGTCAGGAGGCCGAGCGCGACGGCGTAGGCGTTGCGGGCTTTGACGGAGACTTTTGCGGCTATGGGGACCAGAAGAGAGCCTATAACCGGCATGGCTACCGAGATCTTCAATGTGGTTGCAAGGTCCATATGTAGGGTAATTATAATAAAACCCCAGCCTCCTGTTCTTTCCCAGTATGTCCGGACCGGGCATCGGTCCGGTTTATGTCCGCGGTCCTATAACGGTATGTTCCCGGTGCGCTCGTGCTCTCCCGGCCTGCGTTTTCCGGAGAGGAAGCGGAACGCGCCGATAAGCCGGGCCCTCGCGGTGGCCGGCTCTATCACCTCGTCCAGCGAGCCGGTGGAGGCCGTCTGGTACGGAGAAGCGAACTTGTCGGAATATTCCTTGGCCAGCTTCGCCCTCAAGGCTTCTTTGTCCTCTTCTTTCGCTTCCTTTATCTGCCTGGAGAAGAGTATCTCCACCGCGCCGCGCGGCCCCATTACGGCGATCTCCGCGGAAGGCAGCGAGAAATTGAGGTCTCCCCGCAGGAACTTGGAGCTCATCGCTATGTAGGCGCCGCCGTAGGCCTTTCTCAGGACCAGGGTAACCTTGGGGACCGTGGCTTCGGAATAGGCGTACAGCAGTTTGGCGCCGTGGCGTATGATCCCGCCGTGCTCCTGCGCTACTCCGGGCCAGTACCCGGGAACGTCCACCAGGGTCAGGATCGGGATATTGTAGTTGTTCAGGAACCTTATGAAGCGGGCCGCTTTGTCGCTGGCGTTTATGTCCAGGGCTCCGGCCATATGCGCCGGGTTGTTGGCTATCACTCCGACGACCTGTCCTCCCAGCCGCATGAACCCGACCACAATGTTCTTGGCGAAATCGTGGTGGACCTCAAGGAAGGCGTGGTCGTCCGAGAGCCACCAGATTATGTGGTGGACGCGGTAGGATTTGCGCGGGTCCATTCCGCACAGGTCCTCCAGCAGCGGGATCTTGCGGTCCGCCGGGTCCTTGGTCGAGTGCTCCGGCGGAGCTTCGTACCGGCTCTGGGGCAGGAAGCTGAGCAGTTCCTTAAGCTGCCTGAAGCAGTCCGGTTCGGAGTTGGCGACGAAATGGCATACGCCGGATTTGGAGGCGTGGGTCATTGACCCGCCGAGGGTGTCGAAGTCCACCTCCTCGCCGGTGGCGGCTTTCACCACTTCCGGTCCGGTCACGAACATATGGCTGATGCCTTTGACCATGAAAACGAAGTCGGTAAGGGCCGGAGAATATACGGCGCCGCCGGCGCAGGGGCCGACTATTACGGAGATCTGGGGTATTATGCCGGAGGACTTGGTGTTGCGGTAGAAGATCTCGCCGTAGCCGTCCAGGCTGTCGACGCCCTCCTGGATGCGGGCGCCGCCGGAGTCGAGTATCCCTATGACCGGCATTCTGGACTCCAGGGCCATGTCCATGAGATTGGCTATCTTCTTCGCCTGGGCCAGGCCGAGAGACCCGCCCAACTGGGTGAAATCCTGGGAGAAGATCGCCACCGGCCTGCCGTTGACCCGGCCGAAGCCGGTCACGATGCCGTCGCCCTTGATGTGTTTTTCCTTTATGCCGAAATCGGTGCAGCGCGATTCCACCAGCAGGCCGAATTCCTGGAACGTGCCCTCGTCCACCAGATAGCCGATGCGCTCGCGCGCGGTCAACTTGCCCCTTTTCTTCTGGGCCTCCACCTTCTCGGGAGGTCCGCCCGCTTCCGCCTGGGACGTTATGTCGCGGAACTTCTTCAGGGATTCAGGGACTATCCTGACCCTTTTAGGATGTCCCTTGGTCCCCGCCGTCTGCGCGGCCTGGTCGCTTATAGGGTTCTGCATTAAATCCGCCATGGTATTTCCTCTCCTCCCCCCGCCTTTACCAGCTTTTTTCCAGGTCCTCTTTCCCGTATTCCAGGTCCCTGGTATGCCATAAACTCCCGTCGGACCGGTCCTTTCGCAGACCCAAAGGGTCCTTGCTTGAGAACAGGCGGTACAGGAAGGCCGTAGGTGTCAGGACTAGATAAAATATGAGGGTCAGCAGTATCCTGCTGTTCACGCGGCCCAGAAAAGCTCCGAAGCGCATCCAGAGAGCGGCTATGCGGGAGGCGGTTTCCGGCAGTAGCAGGGCGGCCGCCAGCAGCAGAAAGGCCGCGGCGTCAGCGTATCTGACGCCGAACGCGCGTCCCAGTACGGTAAGGGCGAGGGACAGTACGATCAGTGTCTCAAGGTCTTTCGCGCGCTGGTTTTTATTACCTTTCTGAAGGTCCATGGCGTTGCCCGCACGGTCAGAATATCGTATAGATGAAAGGAGCCACCGCGGAGCCGCTGGAAAAGACTATCAGGGCGCCTACCAGAAGCAGCACCGATATGATGGGAAAAAGCCACCATTTCTTCCTTTCTTTCAGGAACTTCCACATGTCTTTGAGGAATTCGGTCATCCGGGGTTCTCCTTCCGCGCCGGCAGGAACTATTCTAGCAAGTTTAAGGGCATTGTTGGGAGTCTTTGGCGCGGCAAACCGCCGCCGGCCGCCTTTTTAAAAGCGGGCCGGCGGTCTGGATCAATCCAGTCCGTGTCGGCCGCTCCAGTCCTTTTCCCGGGCGGAAGCCGGTTGTTTCTCCTTGTACATGAGGAGATTCCCGGCCGCCAGGCAGTCCATTTCCGTTCCCATGAAACAGCGATAGGCGTCCGCGGGGGACATGACTATCGGTTCGCCGCGCACGTTGAAGCTGGTGTTCACTATGAGCCCGTAACCCGTCAATTTTTTGAAAGCGGATATCAGAGCGTGATAGCGCGGGTTCGTGTCCTTATGGACCGTCTGGAGACGGGCGGAATAATCCAGGTGGGTCACCGCCGGGATGTCGGAACGCTGGAAATAAAGTTTTTCCTTGAGAGGTCTCGAGTGGTATCCTTCCGGCAGGGGGCGACGCCGGCCGGTCCTGACGTAATCTATCAGGAGCATGTACGGGGACGAAATACCGTTCTCGAAGAAAGCGCCGGAATCTTCTATGAGCGCGGAAGGAGCGAACGGCCTGAACCCCTCCCTGTACTTTATCTTGAGATTCAGCTTTTTCTGCATGTCCGGGTTGCGGGCGTCCCCGAGGATGCTCCTGTTGCCCAGGGCCCTCGGTCCCCACTCCATTCGCCCCTGGAACCAGCCCACGACCTTCCCCTCCGCGATAAGCGACGCGGCGCGTTCGAACAGTTCCGCGTCCTCCAGCTTTTCCCATACCGCTCCGAACGGTCTCAGCGCCGATTCGATCTCGGCGTCCGAGTATTCGGGGCCCAGATAGGAGCCGCGCATCCGGTCCGTCCGGGGCGAGGCCGCCGCGGGACGCCGTCCGCCGGAAAAGTACAGGTGCTCCGCCGCCAGCGCGGCGCCGAGCGCCCCGCCGGCGTCGCCGGCCGCCGGCTGTATCCAGATATCCTCGAACAGGCCCGAAGTCAGCAGCTTTCCGTTGGCGACGCAGTTGAGCGCCACTCCGCCCGCCAGGCAGAGGCGCTTCGCGCCGGTCAGTTCCCGGGCGTGCGACGCCATCTTGAGAACGGCTTCTTCGGTGACCTGCTGTATCGCCAGGGCCATGTCGCAGTACGGCTGCTCTGGATCCGTTTCCGGCGCCCTGGGCGGAAGGCCGAAAAGCTCGGTGAATTTACGGTCGTCAGTCATGCGGAGCCCGGCGGCGTAGTCGAAATACTCCTGGTTGAGCCACAGGGAGCCGTCTTCCTTTATATTCACCAGGCGGGTGGAGATAAGTTCCCTGAATTTCTTCACCCTGTCGGAATCCGGGTCCCCGTACGGGGCCAGTCCCATCAGCTTGTACTCTCCGGAGTTCACCTTGAACCCCGTATAGTAGGTGAAGGCGGAGTAGAGCAGGCCCAGCGAATGCGGGAAACGCAGTTCCTTCAGTATCTTCAGCCTGTTCCCGCTGCCGCGGCAGATGGAGGCGGTGGCCCATTCCCCGACCCCGTCTATGGTAAGTACGGCCGCCTCTTCGTACGGGGACGGGTAGAAAGCGCTGGCGGCGTGCGCGAGGTGGTGCTCGGTGAAAAGGAGCCTGGGCTTCGGCGCTCCCGGGTCTATGCCGGCGAGGGCCTCGAAGATGGTTTTCTTGAGGAACATCTTCTCTTTGGCCCAGACCGGCACCGCGGAGAGGAACTGCCGGAGGCCTTTGGGAGCGAAGGCGTAGTAGGTTTCCAGCAGGCGCTCCAGTTTTAG